>JAHEJF010000219.1 GCA_024639025.1 Ahrensia sp.
CTACGCCGCGATTCATTGGACCGGGATGCATGACAAGCGCTTCAGGCGAGGCCAACGCCAATTTGGCCGCATCCAGACCAAAGTGACGGAAATATTCGCGAACCGATGGCACGAAGGCACCGGCCATGCGTTCGCGTTGTAAACGCAACATCATCACAACATCCGCATTTTTAAGGCCGGTCTCCATCGTTGTGTGCACATCCACACCCATATCGGCAATACCCGCAGGCATGAGGGTGGAAGGTCCGACAACCCGCACTCTGGCGCCCATGGTGTTGAGCAATATGATGTTGGAGCGCGCGACACGACTGTGGAGCACATCACCGCAAATGGCCACGGTGAGGCCGTCAATCTGCCCCTTGGCACGGCGAATGGTCAGCGCATCCAATAGCGCCTGCGTTGGATGTTCGTGTGCTCCATCGCCAGCATTGATAACTGAACAGCTGACCTTTTGGCTCAGCAAGGCCGCGGCACCTGCTGCTGAATGGCGTATCACAAGAATGTCGGGGCGCATTGCATTGAGCGTCATCGCTGTATCGATCAGCGTCTCGCCCTTTTTCACCGATGATGAGGCAACAGACATGTTCATCACATCGGCACCCAGCCGTTTGCCGGCGAGCTCAAACGACGCCTGCGTGCGGGTCGACGCCTCAAAAAACAGATTGATCTGCGTGAGACCGCGGAATACCGATTTCTTCTTTTCGCGCTGTCGCGACACATCAACAGCAGCGTCAGCCCGATCCAGCAAACAGGTGATATCCGGAACGTTAAGTCCGGCAATACCGAGCAGGTGTCGGTGCGGATAGACGGGAAAGGCGTTATGCTCTGTCATATTAAAGTGCTGCAATAGGCCCAAATAAGATGTGTCGCAAGCGCCGAGACGAACACTACCCGATATTTTCGCGCTATGATCACCCGGATAATCGATTCGGTAGAGATCATGGCCACCGTAGCTAATCACTTTGTCACCAATCAAACCCCGCCCATAAGCGGGCACAATGCGTTCCGCCTGAATCCACTCCTGTTGCAAATTGCCTCCGACCTAGATGCGGACATTTTGAAGGACTTTGACCAGATCGGCAGCTATGCCCTGTCGCCCGAA
The DNA here is from genome assembly GCA_024639025.1 of Ahrensia sp. Taxonomy (GTDB): domain Bacteria; phylum Pseudomonadota; class Alphaproteobacteria; order Rhizobiales; family Rhizobiaceae; genus Ahrensia. The sequence goes on from JAHEJF010000219.1 coordinate 1,103, forward strand.
GCGCAGGACTTGGCGCGCATGGCAAATGAAAACACGCCCAGGCTCAAAGCCTATGATCGATATGGCAACAGGGTGGATGAAATAGAATTTCATCCCGCCTATCACGCCCTGATGCGCCGCTCGATCAGTTACGGGCTTTCAAGTTCAGTTTGGGAAGACGCTGCGCGTGGCAATTCAGATGGGCATTTCAAGCGCGCCGTACGGTATTTCATGCTGGCCGGTTTGGAGACCGGTCATTTGGCTGCCTTGTCATCCACCAACGGGGCCGTTGCAGCGCTGATGACCACCCCATCTCTTGCAAAGGAGTGGGCGCCACGCGTCACATCGAAACAGTATGACAGCAGCAACAAGTCGCCGGTTGACAAGAAATGCCTGACATTGAGCTATGCCATCGCCGAAAAGCAGGCCGGCACGGATTTTTCGGCCATTGCAACGCGTGCTGAACCGGTCAAGAACGATGTGTATCGCATCATCGGCCACAAATGGTTTCTTGCTTCGCCAATGGCCGACGCATTCGTGATACTCGCACGGACCGAAGCGGGTGTCAGCGCGTTTATGGTGCCCCGTTTCCTTGCCGACAATGAGCGCAACAAGATCCACCTTGTTGCCCTCAAAGACAAACTCGGCAACCGCTCCGCCGCGACTGCGGAGGCTGAGTTCGAGGGATCAATCGCTCAGCTGATCGGGCAGGAAGGGCAGGGCGCTGCGGTGATCAATGAGTTGCTCACCCTGACCCGTCTAGATGCCAGTATCGCCTCCAGCGGCATCATGCATATGTCGCTGGCAGAAGCGGTGCATCATGCCCGCCATCGAAAGACGTTTGGCAAAACACTCATCAAGCATTCACTGGTGAATCGCGTATTGGCTGACATGGCAATTGATGTGGCGGGTAGCACGGCATTAAGCCTGCGCCTGGCGCGTGCCTTTGACGCTGCCAAGACCTCTGAAGCCGAAGCGGTTTATGCACATATAATGACGCCGGTCGTCAAATATTGGACAGGCAAATTGTCGGTGCCCCTGATTGCCGAAGCAATTGAAGTGCTGGGTGGAAATGGATGTGTGGAAACCGGAACGCTTGCGCGCCATTTCAGGGAAGTACCCCATCTAAACAATTTCGAAGGCACCGGCAATCTGATGGCAAGCGAATTGCAAATGCGGTTAAATCATTCGTCAGAACTGCTCGACGCACTGCTCAAACAATTGGGAGACGAGTTGGGGTCTGCCGGAAAGCAGACCGTCGACGTTTTGAGCGCAGCCTTCGAGTTGGCGCGCCATGACGGAGGGGCTACACGTATCGCAACCGAACATCTGGCACTGGCTGGCGCGGCGGCAGAACTTAATCGGCTCGGTACTGGCACTTTGGCTGAAACCTTCTTCGAAACGCGTCTGGTTGGCGGCAAACGTGCGGGGTACGGCTTGCTCGATGGCCGGTTTGACGCTTCGACCATCCTCGATGCGCTTTATCCTCCGGTCAATTGACCGGATATGGCCAATGCTGCCGGTATTGAGAAGAAAGCGATCACCGTTTGAAGCGTTACCGTGATGGCGTAATTCTCTGCATCACCACCCATCTGCCTTGCCAGAATATAGCCGTTCATCGCGGTTGGCATGCTGGCACAAAGCGCCAGATAGATCAGTTCATTGCCTTCAACACCCAAGAGCCGAGCGATCGAGATAACCAGAACCGGAAAAACAACCAACTTCAGGAATGTCGGCAAGTAGACAGCGAGGGAGGGCTTGAACAGGCTTTCCAGGCGCAGTCCAGCGCCAATGGTCAACAGCCCCATGCCGATGGCGGCGCGTGCGATCAATTGCAATCCGTCGAGCAAAAATCCCGGCACACCACCTGGAATGTAACGAGCACCTATTCCCAGGGCCGTGCCTATGATGATCGGATTGGTTAAAACACGTCGAAAAACGGAACCAAAGTTGGGTTGACTGTCTGTAAACCAGGCCAAAACCGCAACAGTCAGAACATTGATCGGCACAACGATTGCCGCCATGACCAGTCCAACGAGCGCAACGGCTTCGGGCGGAAACATGTTCTCTGCGATGACCAGTGCAACAAATCCGTTCCAGCGAATGGTGGATTGGAAAATCGATGAGAAAGTGGGCGCCGAGATATTGAACTGTTTCAAAATAGGCCACATTGCCAAGGTCAATACAGACATCACGGCGAGGGCGACGGACAGGGCGACTACGATTTTGCCCAGTGAAAGACCCGAAAAGTCGGCGCGATAGACGGTCACAAACAGCAGGACCGGGTACAAAAGGACGAAGCACAACCGCTCCAGGCCGAACCAGAACTCATCTGAAAATGAACTCAGTTTGCGAAGACCATTTCCCACGAAAATGGCGAGAAAAATGGGTATGATCGACTGGAAGACAATGAGCATGATGGGGCCTTTCGATCTCCGCTATCATGCAAATTGGCGTATGCACAAGCACCGAAATACCTTGGTGGTGGCGCTGTTAACCTTAACAAATGGTTTCGATTGCGCCATGGCAGCAGCGGGGCGATAGTTAATGGGCTCAATTGAGGACATCATGTTTCGCTTTTTCTCGCTCGCAGTCTTAGTCAACTGGCTCGCTCTCGTGGCGATGATTGGCGTTGTCGGGATTGGGTTTGAAGGCCAGTCCACCGGATTGATCGCGGCGATCGTTTCTGTGTTGACCGCCGAAACTTCCTTCGGGCTTGAGTTTTCGCTGGCGCGGGCCATCGCAATGACCGGTGCATTGAGCGTTCTTGCGGCCGGATTGTGGTCCATCATGGCTGTTCTGTTTGCGGACAAGAGCCTGCAGCACAATCAAGATCAAGACTTTGTTGTCTCTGCATCGCTGGGTTACTGCCTGATGTTATTTGCCGGATTGCTGGGTCTGGCATTAGCGACAGGGGACCACCTTGTCGGGATGTTGTCATGCGTTTCTTCTATGACAACCATCCTGGCAGGTGTGGCGCTGCGCATGACATCAGCGCAAGCGCAGGCGGGCAAAACCGAGGCAGAAGACGAAGCGGGCTCGTTCTCGCTCACGAGGGCCCGCTCCATGGCATCGCAATCGGCAAATCTGGCTTCAGTCGGCGCGCGCGGCTCTCGATTCACGCCAAAGCACCTCCACTTTAACCCGAACACGAACCCTTAAGGCAGCAGCATGAAGTACATTTTTTGGTTATGGCTGGTTCCGATGGCGCTGTTCTGGGGATGGTTCGGCTTGTCGTATTACGACGTAAATTTCGGACTGCTGTTCTTCAGCCGGGATATTCATGACATGGTATTTGGCATCTACGCCAGTATTTTGGGCGTTTCTTACGAGACCATCGTCGATGGATTTATAAAGGCTTGTATCTTCGACACCTTCTTGATTGGCGGCATTGTTGCCTTTCGCAAGCGCAAGCAGATCAAGGCTTGGTGGCAGGAACGCAAGTCTGAACCTGTAGCCAGCGAAGAAGAAATTCAACCCGCGCCGCTACCCGCCGAGTAAAGCCGGTCCAACGCACCTTGCAAGATGAAACAGGCAGCTGCGGAATCAATCCGCTCGGCCCGCTTTGCGCGGCTGACATCCTGCTCCAGCAATGATCGT
>JAHEJF010000220.1 GCA_024639025.1 Ahrensia sp.
CCTTCTCGAAAGAAGCTTCTAGAAGGCTAGACGCATTTGATTCCTGTACGATTGATCGGTCGCTCTACGATACCCTGCTGGATCGGCGTTTTTTCCAGGAAATTGATAAGCTGGAACACAAACACATTGCCGTTGTACCCGTCATAATGGGAAGAGCCATTGCGCTGTTTAACATAGGCTTGGGTGTGAAGCCCTTCAAAGGACACATGCGTGGGGTAATCACAGAGTCAACCGCGCATACCGTTCCCGCTTTCATTGATCGTTTCCCTGAAATCAAAACAATATTTGAACAAAAGCACTTAAGTGAACTGGAACGCGAAGTGCTGACACTGTTTTGTGATGATCTGCAATTGACCGAGATCGTTCAAAATGTCGGATTAAGCGAATTTACTATCAGACACATTGTTCAAAACGCTTCAGAAAAGCTTCAAGTCAACAACACAAAGCAATTGATCTATCGGGCTATAGCACTCGGTGAAATTCCTGGACCACGCGCGTACAGTACCTCGAGTAGTTAGATCAACCATTTTTCACGAGCTGAAATTGGCGGATTGTTAGTATTTGTACCCGATGCGGACCATCACATTGTCCATGTCTGCATCAATCGGCAAGCCACCGAAATTGCTGAATTGATGATGAGTATACTGAACCCCACCGAATAGATTTTCTGTGATGCCTACGTCCAAGCCTGCACCATAAACAATACCCCAATCGCTTTCTGCCAGCATCTGGAACGGGGAAGTCGCAGGAACAGATGTTGAAGCGTAGGTAGCGCCAATCAGCCCATAGGCATGAAAGCGATCCATTGCATAACCAAGCCGGCCCTTGAGTGCCCAAGTATCATCTACTGTAACTTGAGAGCCATCATCAAATTCATTGTCTATTCGTGTGTAACTGGCTTCGATGCCTCCAACAAAAGAACCCAGCTGATGATTATAGCCCACGAAGACACCAAAGATTCCACCGTCGCCCTCCGCCGCACAATCAGCATCAAAACAAGGTGGCGCTAGAGTTTCATCGGATTGCCAGGAATAACCGGCCTCAACACCTCCAGAAAAACCTGTCCATGACCAACGTCGTTCAAAGTTTTGATCCGTTGAAGAGACGCTTTCAGTGTCTATTTGCTTGCCATCACGCATCACCGTGTTCGGCATTTGTGGAAATGCAATTTCCATGGCGTTGGCAGCACCAGTTGAGAGTAGCACAACCAGACAAGTTATTTTGAAAGTACGCATATTTTGGATTCCGAGTGTTTCAACCGCCAAAATTATGAACGTTTATGGTTACCGCTAGGTTAAGTGACACAAACCGGAGCAATGTCGCTTGTGTCAGAGGCTGCCGGGTCAAGACATCATTCAAGCAATTGGTCCTCAACCAAGCGCTTTGCTAGACGATGCAGCAATGGGTGGAAATTTTCTATTTGGACACCCTAGATTCCGAATTTATGTCGAGGCCCTTGATAGCTGTATAGTGTTCCCCAACAGCACATCCTATTCCCTCATTTGTCACAACCCTGTAACACTGCCGTCACAAGGAGCGCTTCGTTGACATTGAAGGGTTGTTCACTGGTTCAATTCCTGTATCGCCCTCCAGCCTTCACACAAAGCGCACCGACATTACCATCGATCTATTCCTGGGTTGCGTTGCAAGCAAGCTCCGTAAGGAAGCTTCAATTCAAATCCCGGCTTACAGTCGCTTCGAGTTCTGAACACTCCTCCTTCGAGTAGGAAGCATGAAAAAGCTCGCCTTTGTACGCGTATCTATGGACCACTTGATCAATCAACCCGTCCCGAAACGCTTCCTTGAAGTGATTGCAAATTGCTGTTTCATCTTGCGATTTTCGAATTGCATCTTTTGCAAGCGGCAAATCGTCAATGCCTACAAACGAATAGTCATAAATGATGGATTTTGGGCCAAAGAGAATGCCACCATCAAAACTCATTTCGTCCATCCGGGTAATCTCATCCACCATCATTGGCAGTTCTTGATTGCTCACAAGCGTTTCCCGCCTGAACACGACCTGTTCAATGATCGGAATGATCACCACTACAGAGATGGGAATCGAGACCACAACCAATGCGACGGGAGCAAATCGCTGTTTGAAGACCAGCATGCCTGTGCCACCAAAAAGCAGCCCAACTGCAGTCAAGATCACCCAGTGCGGAACATCTGCGAAGCTCATGCGATACTACCTCGTCGGTACTATCTTACTCATAAGCATCGGTGTGTAGCAATTGCCTGTGGCCAGAGACGGATGAGTATTTGACCGGCTTTGTGCAGCCCTGCTGTTCTTTGATCATTGAAGAAACAAACGCGGGGGACGGCCATGACACGCACCATTGCAATCGAACTCGTCTCCAACTTTTCAGCGCACATGGCAGCTCATGTATATGGCAAAACCAGCTATTATTCGAACGATAGTGCGCGTTGATTCAGATACAATTCCTCATTGATCGAGAAGGTCGCAGAACAGGAGCCAGAGAAAGGGCGCCCTGCCCTTTCAGCGCTTCAATCTGGAATACGAACTGTCTCGACCAAGATAATTCTTTGAATTGAATTGCGGGTCACGCAGACAACAAACTCCAAGATCATCGCATTGTCGCCCTTGATCACCCCCAACACGCGACACGGCATCCAGTCCTTGGATTTTTCATCAATATATTCAGCATCATAATTATCTACTGCAATCATGTTGGTCATTGATCGTCTCCCGGATTGAGACGTCATTCTAGCAGCAAACGCTGAGCGTCGCGACTGATCACAATCTACAAACAGGTTGAACGGTTAAATTTGTCCATTCCAAAGCCCAGTTTGGCGCAGCATTGATCATTCAAGCAAACGCTCTACGCTGCAATAAGTAGCTGAATTTATTTACATTTATGTACTGAAGTAAGCATGCAACAGCGGAGCCATCTCAGCGAGGCTTTGCACTGCGCTGCAGCCTTTTATGAATTATTAACCATAGTCGTCTCCAATACCGATGAGATCACCAAAGTAGTGGAATTGGAGCGTACTGCGCGTCTTGGCAGAATTTCCATATTAGGTTGGAGAATTCATCTTGGCCAAAAACTTGCCGCGAGTAGCAATCTTTCATCTGTTTGTCGTTGTCATATTAACGGGCTGCTTCCAGTCGGTTGGCAGCATACAATCACCTCTGGGCATCGCCAGAGACTACCAGATCGATAACGGCAACTCGACCAAAACGATCCGCTATGACCAGGGCGGCAAGATTGTCAGATACGCATTGGATGTCGCGCGAACCCGCCGCTTGGGGCAGACCGTTCGCTTTTCCGGCAGATGTGATTCAGCCTGTACGCTCTATTTGAGCCTTCCTGAAAACCAAATCTGCCTGATGCCCGGCGCTTCCTTTGGATTTCATGCGCCCTATGGATCCAGTACCCACCAGAACGAAATGGCTAGGGATTACATGATGAAAAAATACCCGCAATGGGTTAGAGATTGGCTGGCAGAAAACGGTGGGCTTAAAGCGAATATTAGAAGAATTGGACACGCTACGGCCAGAAAGCACGTGAGAGCCTGCAAGGATGGTATTAACGCCTAATACTGATCCCGGTCTCATTCATTCCCATCAGCTGAATTGGTGCGTCAAATCCTGAAGAACGAGAAACGTTTCTTGCTGTTTGCACATGGCTTCAAGAATTTGCTCGCATAAGCATAATCCATGCGTTCGATGCGCTTTTTCAGGCCACCATTGGCCTTGATCCAGGATCGCACCCAGCTCGGGTACTTTCGAAGCATGTAGCGTGCAGCCGTCGCATTGGATGATTTTCCAGATCCATAGGGAAGGTGAAAGCCGAACGACGCGCCCTTTTTAACACAGAGCTTGCTATTGGGCATGGACAGAAACAACGTACACGCAGAATCGCAGCGCCCAGAAAATCGAAGCTCGCTACCGCTACGGTGATATTTTTTGGCACGTAGCGCGTAACGAATTATTTGCCCGCCGCGATCTGAACGAATATTCACGATCTTCGTCGACCCCTTGATGGGTGCGGCTACCGCTGGGGCCGTCACTGCGCCGATACAAGCAACAGCAACAAAAACCTGCGCAATCTTTCCACAAAATTTCATCATATCCCTCTCCTGCTGGACAGAACGGTAGCGGAAAGAGAACAAAATCCAGTTGGGATCAGAGCGCCAATTTTAACGGGGTTGGAGAGGATCCGTTAACCGTAGCACCATTCTCGGCACAAGACGTCTCACGCCCGAGCCAGGAGCACGGGGGAGTATGAGCTTAAAGAGGTGGGAGAACGCGCGTTGCCCTATCCAAACGCTTTTTCAAGCGCAATTATTTGCTGATTGGGAACGGCTGTGGATCGCGCCAAAATCCAATTGGACAATTGCTCTGCGGAAAGGCTCTTGGAGTAGTAAAAGCCCTGAAGGGCATCCGCGCCAGCACGTTGAGCCATGTTGACCTGATCGAGTGTTTCTACGCCCTCAACGATCACGGCCGACCCCAATGCATGCGCCATTTTCACCGCAGATTTCATGATCACCTCAACCCTTTGGTTTGTGGTTGCATCTCGGATAAGCGATCGATCGAGCTTGATTACATCAACGGGTATAGTGGCCAGTCTGGTTAGGTTGGAGAAACCACGTCCAAAGTCATCGATTGCCACGGTAAACCCGTGTTGATGAAGCTGCTCAACAGTGGACTTG
>JAHEJF010000221.1 GCA_024639025.1 Ahrensia sp.
CGCTCACCTCGATGCCCCGCACGCAGCGCAAGACCTGGCCAAGCATGTCATTGCCCAGTACCAGCGATTCAAAACAGAACCCAAGCAAGGACGCATGCATGCCAACAGCCTCATACACCATGTTGAGGCCGGTCAATCCCGCCATGACATTGGATATGCCCTGCTCCCAACCTGCTTGCATGTCGGGCATTTTGGAATCAGCGATACCGGCAGCTGCACCGCCGGGAAGTCCGTAAAACCGGTGCATCTGCGCACATGCCGCCGTGAGGAGCGCTTGCTCACCTGACCCGCCGGACATGGCTCCTGTTCTAAGGTCGGAAACAAAGGGCCATGTGCCAAACACTGCTGTATGCCCGGGCGACAGCGCATTGACATAAACCACACCAGCAAGACATTCGGCGACGGCCTGCACCACGGCAGCTGCCATGGAGGCAGGTGCCGTTGCGCCTGCTTGTCCGGCACTGAGCAGCAATACGGGCATACCAGCCCGGATGCAGGCTTCCATGGTTTCGCAACTCTCTGTCGCAAACTTCATGGGCGGAACAACAAAACAATTGGAATTGAGCACAAAGGGCCGTGCCCGCCAGGCTGCCTCTCCACCTGCAATCAGATGCAAGAGCTCAACACAACCCGGGACATTCTCCGGCTCGGAAAAACTCGTTCCGATATGCTTCGTCGTGCCCGCGCACGCCGCATAGATCGTATTGAGATCGAGTTCAAAATTATCTGTGATATCGCGGCAAACCAGTGGCCGCTGGAAAAAGTGGATGTTGTCGAGCCTCTGAACAATCCGCGCGGCGTCATAGAGATCTTGAACGCCTGACTCGCGATAGCTGTTGCCCTGAACATCCACCATGTGCACAGCGGCTCCGGCGGTTCCGAAATGAACTTTCTGGCCGGTCAGATCAAGGTCATACTGCTCATCACGCGCGCACAGGGTGATGTTGCGAGAGGCCATGGCAAGCATATCCTCGACCAATTGCCGCGGAAAACGAATTCGCCCGTCTTCGCCAAGCACGGCACCTACACCAACCATGGCGTCGATGCCTGACTGCGGAGCATCGGCAAGCCCGATTTGCTCCAAGGCATCAAGCGCCGCATGGTGAATGCGCAACACGCCCGCTTCTGAAATCGGACTGTATAGCCCGCCCTCAAGTCCGGCTCGAACTGGTTTGATATCCTCCGGCAATGCTGCTGCTCTTGCCGCTATGCGCGAAGCCCGTCCACCTGATCGGCGTGTTCTGGTTTCCTCACTGCTGCCCATCATGTTCCTCCCAATGAGCCTGTTTGGATGACGCTGCTACCGGATTGGTAATTTGGCAAGCATTATTTTGCGCCTTTGGAAACGGTATTACGCCTTCACGCGCTCCGATCTCGGGTCGTACATTGGCTTGAGGGATGCATCGGCGACAAAGCTTTGACCTGCAATCTCGATTTCGTACTTCGATGCAAGCATTTCCTCGGGCTTCTCACCCTTGCAGGGCACGTAGCCCAGCCCAACAGCGCCACCCAAAGTATGGCCATAATTTGCTGAGGTGACATAGGAAACAATCTCGCCATCGCGAATAATGGGTTCGTTGTGATACATCAGCGGTTCTGCATTTTTCAGCTTAAACTGCACCAGACGCATCTCAAGGCCTTCCTCCCGCTTCTTCAACACGGCGTCTCGTCCAACAAAATTTTCCTTGGCGGTTTTGACGGCAAATCCCAAACCCGCTTCAACCACATGATCTTCGCCCGTGATGTCATGACCAAAGTGCCGGAATGCCTTTTCTATCCGCAATGAATCCATCATGTGCATACCGCACAATTTCAGGTCCAAATCTTTGCCGGCCTCATGCAAGGTTTCAAAAATATGCGGTGCCATATCGTTGGGCATGTATAACTCCCACCCCAACTCGCCGACATAGGTGACGCGATGCGCCCGGGCCAAGCCCATGCCGATCTCTATATCATGCGCTTGGCCAAAGGGATGATTGTCGTTGCTCCAATCATGGCTTGATACTTTCTCAAGCAAATTGCGCGCGTTCGGTCCCATCACGGCCAGCACACCTTCGGAGGACGTCATGTCCATGATTATCGCATTGAAATCACCCTGATGTTTCCGCATCCAGTGCAACTCGCGCTGCACAGTCGCCGCCGGTGTGACGACGATGTAACTGGTCTCGCCAAGCCTGGTGACGGTTACATCGGCCTCAATGCCCCCGCGATGGTTGAGAAATTGGGTATAGGTGATCTTGCCGACTGACACATCAACATCATTGCCGCACACATAATTGAGGAACGCGCAAGCATCAGGTCCTTCAACGCGGATCTTGCCAAATGAAGTCATGTCATACATGCCGACATTGTTACGCACCGCGTGATGCTCCTCTGCAGCGTTTTCAAACCAGTTTTGGCGCTTCCATGAATACTCATACTCGCGCTTCTGATTTGGTTTTGCGAACCAGTTGGCCCGTTCCCAGCCTGCTACTTCACCAAAAACTGCTCCATTTGCTTCCAGGTGTGCGTGGAAGGGAGTTCGTCGAATTCCGCGCGCTGTTGCCATCTGGCGATAGGGAAAATGATCTGCATAGAGCAGGCCCAGGGTTTCCTTGGAGCGCTCAAAAAGGAATGTTTTGTTGTTGTGAAAAGGCTGCATACGCCGAATATCAACATCGCCCAAATCAAACGGCGGCAGACCCTGGTCCATCCACTCGGCAAGTGCCCAGCCTGCCCCACCGCCGGACTGAATACCGATCGAGTTGAAGCCCGCCATGACAAAGAAGTTCTTCAAATTCGGTGCCTCGCCGAGATGATAGGCATCGTCAGGCGTAAAGCTCTCGGGACCATTGAAGAACGTGTGAATGCCGGTCTGGGCGAGCAGCGGCATCCGCTCAACAGCCCTTTCCAGAATGGGCTCGAAGTGATCGAAATCTTCCGGTAATTGGTCAAAGCAGAAATCATCCTTGATGCCATCCATACCCCATGGCTTGGATTCTGGTTCGAAGGCACCCAGCAGCATCTTGCCCGCGTCTTCCTTGTAATAGGCACACTCATCGGGCACGCGCAGTACCGGTAACTGCTTCAGATCCGGAATATTCTCGGTGACAATGTAAAAGTGCTCGCATGCATGCAACGGCACATTGACCCCTGCCATCTTGCCAACTTCTCGGGCCCACATACCGCCGCAATTAACGACATAGTCTGCTTCAATCGTGCCTTGTTCCTGCGAACTGTCGGCCTGCCAGGAGACACCCGTGACGCGTCCACCGGTCTGATGAATATCGGTAACTTTGATGCCTTCCAGAATTTGCGCACCATTCATCTTGGCGCCCTTGGCCAGCGCCAGCGCAATATTTGCCGGATCTCCCTGACCGTCGAGCGGAAGATACACAGCGCCGGTCACCCCATCGATATTCAAATGTGGATACCGCGCCAGTGCTTCATTTGGAGAAATTTCCTCTACCTCAACACCAAAGGCGCGCGCCATGGATGCCTGACGATAGATTTCCTCTTTCCGCTCTTCAGTAAGCGCCACAGTGATCGAACCACAGCGACGAAAACCGGTTGCAACGCCGGTTTCCTCTTCCAGTTTGCCGTAGAGTTCCTGGCTGTATTTCGCCAGGCGGGTCATGTTCTTTGAATTGCGCAGTTGCGCAATCAATCCTGCCGCATGCCAGGTCGTGCCGCAGGTCAGTTGCTTGCGTTCAAGCAGGATGATGTCTTTCCAGCCGAGCTTGGCCAGATGATAGGCGACCGAACAGCCGGCCACACCGCCGCCGATGATGACGGCGCGCGCCTTTGATGCAGGCAGCTTCATGCCCGTAACCTTTCATTTTTTGGATCCCAAAGCGGCCAATCCGGCTGCACTTCAGCACGGCATTGTTTGCCATAAATCTCGATTTTCAACTTTGTACCCGGTACCGCCAGATCAGCATTGATAATGCCCAGGGCGATCGATGTATTGACGCGGTATCCCCAGCCGCCCGATGTGGTCTCTCCGACGATTTTCCCGTCATGGAAAATGCTGGCCATATAGGGTGCATCAAACGCGTCTGCATCGACAGTCAGCGTGACAAAGCGACGTTTGGGACCAGCCTCGATCTCTGCTGCAATAGCCTTCTTGCCAGGGAAATCTTGAGGCTTGTCAACCCGCACAAAGCGGTCCAGTCCGCCCTCCACCATCGAATAGTCGGTCGAAAGATCGCCTTTCCAGGTTCTATATCCCTTCTCAAGCCGCAGACTGTCCAGCGCGTACATGCCAAATGGCGTGGCGCCACCGTCGATTACCGCGTTATAAAGCGCAGGAATATACTTATTCGCGGCATGGATTTCCCAACCCAATTCTCCCGCAAATGAAACCCGGGCAAGCGCGCATTCGATATCACCCATTTTTGCGGTCTGATGTGTCAGCCACGGAGTGGAAAAGTCACCATCGATGAACTTTGACATAATGTCCCTCGATTTGGGGCCCGTCACCAGCAATGCGGCGTAGTCGTCAGTATGGTCAACAAGACTAACCGAGCCATCATCCGGCAGGCGCTTTTCAAGCAGCTCAAAGTCATGCCATTGAGCCACCGCTGCCGTCATCAATGTGAAGTGGTTTTCATCATGACGGATCAAGGACATTTCCGTCAGAATGCGACCGCGACTGTCGGCAAAGTAACCCAAATTCATGCGGCCGATTTTTG
>JAHEJF010000222.1 GCA_024639025.1 Ahrensia sp.
TCACCGCCGCCATCTCCACCTTCAGGTCCCAGGTCAATTACCCAGTCCGCAGTCTTAATGACTTCCAGATTGTGCTCGATGACGACAACGGTGTTCTTGTTATCGACCAATTCGTGCAAGACATCGAGCAGCTTGGCGATATCGTGGAAATGCAGGCCGGTTGTCGGTTCATCGAGGATGTACAGGGTTCGTCCTGTGGCGCGTTTCGATAGTTCCTTGGCCAATTTGATGCGTTGCGCTTCACCGCCTGAAAGCGTCGTGGCCTGCTGGCCAACCTTGATATAGCCAAGGCCGACGCGGTTCAGGGTTTCCATCTTGTCGCGCACAGCGGGTACAGCGGCGAAGAATTCGACGCTTTCTTCAACGGTCATATCGAGCACGTCGGATATGGATTTGCCCTTGAACTCCACCTCAAGCGTCTCTCGGTTGTATCGTTTTCCGTGGCAGACATCGCACGTCACATAGACATCAGGCAGAAAGTGCATCTCGATTTTGATGACACCATCACCCTGGCAGGCTTCGCATCGTCCCCCTTTGACATTGAAGGAGAAGCGGCCGGGCTGATAACCACGCACCTTGGCCTCCGGCAACTGGGCAAACCATTCTCGGATTGGGGTGAAGGCACCCGTGTAAGTGGCCGGATTGGAGCGCGGCGTGCGTCCAATGGGCGACTGATCAATATCGATGACCTTGTCGATGTGTTCGAACCCGTCAATGCGCTCATGCTCCGCTGGCACATCGCGCGCGCCATTGATGCGCCGCGCCGCAGCCTTGTAAAGCGTCTCGATCAGAAAGGTTGATTTTCCGCCACCGGACACGCCGGTGACAGCTGAAAACACGCCAAGCGGCAGGGTTGCGCTGACATTTTTCAGATTGTTGCCTTTCGCGCCATGCACCTTGATGCCGCGTTTTGGATCAACCGGGCGTCGCTCAGGCTGCATCGGGATGGACAATTCACCCGTCAGATATTTGCCGGTGAGCGACTTCTTGTTGGCCATCACCTGCTTGGGTGTACCTTTGGCAACGATCTGACCACCGTGAATGCCTGCCGCCGGGCCGATATCGACAACGTAGTCGGCGGTCAGCACCGCATCTTCGTCATGTTCAACCACGATCACCGTATTGCCCAGGTCACGCAAATGGCGCAGCGTTTCCAGCAAACGCGCATTGTCGCGCTGATGCAGGCCGATGGAAGGCTCGTCGAGAACATATAGAACACCGGTCAAACCGGAGCCGATTTGCGACGCCAGGCGAATGCGCTGGCTTTCGCCGCCCGACAGTGATCCTGAGCCGCGTGACAGCGTCAGATAATCAAGCCCGACATCAACCAGAAACTTCAATCGGTCACGAATTTCTTTCAAAATCCTGCCAGCAATCTCCATCTGTTTGTCCGACAGATGGGCCGGCAGATCGTTGAACCAGTCATTGGCAGTTCTGATCGACATTTCAGCGACATGAGAAATGTGCAGGTCGTGGATTTTGACCGCCAGCGCTTCGGGCTTCAGGCGAAATCCTTCACAATGCGTACAGGGCGTGCGCGACATGTAGCGTTCGATCTCTTCACGCATCCAGGCTGAATCGGTTTCGCGCCAGCGCCTCTCAAGGCTGGGAATGACGCCCTCGAAAGGTTTTTTGGTCTTGTAGGTGCGCAGGCCGTCATCATAGGCAAATTCGATATCCTGCTTACCGGTGCCATACAGGATGGCATGCTGGCTTTCCTCATTGATGTCGGCCCATGCATCGCTCATCTTGAACCCAAAGGCCTTGCCCACTGCTTCCAATGTTTGAGCATAATAGGGCGAGGGATTGCTTGATTTGGACCAAGGCGCGATGGCACCCTTGCGCAGGCTCAATCCGCCATCGGGCACAACCATGCCGGGATCAACACCCTGTTCTGTACCCAGACCATCACAGTGAGGGCATGCGCCGAACGGATTGTTGAAAGAAAACAGCCTTGGTTCGATCTCGGGGATGGTGAAGCCAGAGACAGGACAGGCAAATTTTTCTGAAAACACCATGCGCTCATGGGTTTCATTGGCGGACTTGTTTTTTGAACCCTTGGCGGTCTCGCTGTCGGGCAGGGCTTTGTCGGCAAACTCGGCAATCGCCAGTCCATCGGTCAGGCGCAAACATTGCTCGAGTGAATCTGCCAGGCGCGCCTGCATATCCTGGCGAACGACGACCCGGTCGACCACAACGTCGATATCGTGCTTGAACTTCTTGTCCAGGATAGGCGCATCGGCAATTTCGTAGAAACCCCCGTCCACCTTGACCCGCTGAAAGCCTTTTTTCATCAGCTCAGCGAGTTCTTTTTTATATTCGCCTTTCCTGCCCTGGACGATTGGTGCCAGAATGTAGAGACGTGTTCCTTCTTCCAGCGCCAGAATGCGGTCGACCATCTGGCTGACAGTCTGGCTTTCGATCGGCAGACCTGTTGCTGGAGAGTATGGAATGCCAACACGCGCGAACAACAGACGCATGTAATCGTAGATCTCGGTGACTGTGCCAACGGTAGAACGCGGATTGCGCGACGTGGTCTTCTGCTCGATGGAAATCGCCGGTGACAGTCCGTCGATCTGGTCAACATCCGGCTTCTGCATCATCTCAAGAAATTGACGCGCATAGGCGGACAGGCTTTCGACGTAGCGGCGCTGACCTTCAGCATAGATCGTGTCGAATGCGAGCGAGGATTTACCTGAACCGGACAGGCCGGTCATCACAATCAGTTTGTCCCGTGGCAAATCGATGTCCACAGATTTAAGATTGTGCTCTCGTGCGCCTCGCACTGAAATAAATTTGCTGTCGGCCATTATCGAACGGTGCTCATCTTCCTTGTCGCTCCAATCATGTAGATGTTAGGCGCGTGATGTCGAGAGGTCAGATTGCATTTTGGCCAGAATTGCAAGGCGCTGCCAAAGCATCCTGACACAGTTGACAGAATCCCTTGCAATCTAATAGAACAAAAATAGAACATATGAAAGTGTCCTGTGGACAGAAATGTGCACGCTGTTGCGGCAGCAGTGGATGTTCTAGGTTCACAAAAAAGAACAGAGTGGAGTGCGGCAATGGCTGGCAGTGTGAACAAGGTGATTTTGGTTGGCAATCTGGGCGCAGACCCCGATGTCAAACGCATGTCGAGCGGCGACCCGGTGGTCAATCTGTCGGTCGCAACGTCCGAGACCTGGCGTGATAAGGCAAGCGGCGAGCGCCGTGACCGAACGGAATGGCACCGCGTGGTGATTTTCAATGAACAATTGGCGAAAGTTGCCGAGCAGTATCTGAAGAAGGGCGCCAAAGTGTATATCGAGGGCCAGTTGCAGACCCGCAAGTGGCAGGATCAGAACGGCATGGACAAATACACCACCGAAGTCGTGTTACAACGCTACCGTGGCGAATTGCAGATGCTCGACAGCCGCGGCGATAACCAGGGCAGCTACCAAGGCGGCCAGATGGGTAGCGGACAACAAGCGGCAGTTGGCGCAGGAGCAGGTGGTCAAGCTGCCGGCGGCAGCGACTTCTCTCGCGACATGGACGATGAGATTCCTTTCTAGGCCCTGTCATGCAGCTTATGAAACCGCTCTTATCCGGTTTGTCAGGTCTCGTTCTCTTGTGCACGGGGTGGGCCATTGCTGGCGAGGCGGATGTTGTTGATGTGGAGGCAACTCAGGCATCTGATGGCACGTGGCGGTTTGATGTCGCTGTGTTGCACGCCGATGCCGGCTGGGACCATTACGCCGACAAATGGGCGGTGTTTGCCCCTGACGGTACGCTGCTGGGTGAGCGGGTATTGTTGCACCCGCACGATAACGAGCAACCTTTCACACGCTCACAATCGGGTATTGTCATTCCCCCGGAGGTCAAGTCGGTGACGATACGGGCCCATGATTCAGTTCATGAATGGGGCGGCAAGGAAATGGTCGTGCAGGTCAATAGCGACTAGACTCTGTCAGCCTTTGATGGAATCGCAAAACCCGGATTTATCCAATATTTTCAATGTCCAAATCCGTGCCAGCGTTTCAGTCTTCAACTGAAACGCTCTAGGTCGCCATCAATGCCTTGACGCCATCAGCAACAAATTGCACCGCTAGCGCCGAAAGAATGACACCCAGCAGCCGTGTCAGGACCGAACGGCCAGTTTCACCCAGAAGTTTGTCGACGCGCTCAGCGAGCAAAAATACCAGATAGACCAGTAAAATGATTGCAGCGATGATGCCTATCAGCATTGCACGCTCAACGGGTGTCGGAAAGTCGTCTGAAAGCAGGATTGCAGCGGAGATTGCGCCCGGACCGCCAATCAGTGGAATTGCCAAGGGAAATACGGCGACGGAACGGACCTGATCAACGGCGATTGCTTTCTTGGTGGTCTCTTCGTGCCGCTCCTGGCGTTTTTCGAAGATCATCTCGAAGGCAATCCAGAAAAGCAGGAGACCGCCAGCAACTCGGAACGCGGGTAGGGTGATGCCGAACAAGGCCAGTATGCCACCACCTGCGACCACGAACACCAGAAGAATGAAAAATGCGATGACGGCACTGCGCAGTGCGACATGACGGCGTTGCGCACTGTCCATGCCGCCAGTTACGGCCAGGAACAAGGGCGCCAAACCGGCCGGGTCGATGGTGACCAGCAGGGTGACTACCGCATTGATGATAATTTCGCTGTCCATTTTAATCG
>JAHEJF010000223.1 GCA_024639025.1 Ahrensia sp.
CGGCAATCAGCGCGGCTTGGATCGAACGCGCGCCCTGGCCAAGATCTGAATGCGTTGTGATAAGTGTTATGCCCGAAGAATTGATCTTCACATAGGGCGTGATGGCTGCTTCGCCATCTTTCAGGCCGCGGAGCAGTGGATTTTCCGGTGCTTGCCGATACTGGTAGGCGCCGAATACAACACCACCGCCTATTGCGGCAGAACCGACCAGGAAAGTCCGCCGCGTGAGTGTTCCAATCCTGCTCATATGGATTCATCCGCAAGTTTGCTTGCTGCAACCTTTATGGCCTGGCGAATGCGCGGATAGGTGCCACACCGGCACAGATTTGCCGACATATAGGCATCGATATCCTGGTTCGATGGCGACGGATTGATATCAAGCAGGGCGGCGGCGGCCATGATTTGCCCTGATTGGCAATAGCCGCATTGGGCCACCTGATGCTCGATCCATGCCTGTTGGACGATCTTGAGTGTTGTGTTTGATCGATCTTCAATGGTGGTGATTGCACCTTCAACCTGGCTGGCCGCGATGGCACAGGACCGGACCGGCTGTCCATCTATGTAAACGGTGCACGCGCCACATTGTGCAATGCCGCAGCCGTATTTGACGCTCGTCATCGCCAGTTCGTCTCGCAGCACCCAGAGCAGGGGCATGTCAACTTCAACATCGACCTGATAGGTTTTGCCATTGATGTCGAGCTTGAGTGCCATTGCAGATTCGTTGCCTTGCTGACCAACTGGTCAACCGATAGTCCGTTCTCTGGTTTGCGGCTAGGGGCGCGACGAAATTTGCTGGTAAAAATCTCACTTCTTGGCAAACTAAGTGTTCAACAGAGGAGTGCACCATGGTTGCAGGAAAGATCAAACCCTGGACAGAAGTGTCTGCAACACTGGTCAATGTTGCTACGGGCCGCAGCAACGCAGATCTGGTGGTCAAGAACGGTCGATGGGTCAACGTTCATTCGGGCGAGATTATCGAAGCAACCGATGTCGCCATTGTCGAAGGCCGGTTTGCCTATTGCGGTCCAGATGCAAGCCATTGCATCGGCCCGGACACAGAAGTGATTGATGCAGCGGGGCGCTATCTCGTGCCAGGCCTTTGCGATGCCCATATGCATGTAGAGAGCGGCATGGTGACAGTGACCGAGTTTACCCGGGCAGTTGTTCCGCACGGTACGACCTCCATGTTTATCGATCCCCATGAGATTGCCAATG
Organism: Ahrensia sp.; assembly: GCA_024639025.1. GTDB lineage: Bacteria > Pseudomonadota > Alphaproteobacteria > Rhizobiales > Rhizobiaceae > Ahrensia. Next base: position 1,216 of record JAHEJF010000223.1, read on the forward strand.
TGCTTGGCCTCGAAGGCGTTCGGCTGATGCATGATGAAGCAGAGGAGATGCCCATCAATGTGTTTGTCCAGATGCCATCGTGTGTTCCTTCTGCACCTGGGCTCGAAAATGCAGGCGCCTCTCTCGGTCCGCAAGAGATCGCGGAGGCGATGGCGTGGCCCAATATCATCGGCTTGGGCGAAGTGATGAATTTTCCCGGTGTGGCGGCCAATGATCAAACCATGCGTGGTGCGATCGAAGCGACCGTCAAGGCCAACAAGACGGTCGGCGGCCACTATGCTTCTCCCGATCTTGGCTTGGCGTTTCACGGCTATGTTGCCGGTGGTCCGGAAGATGATCATGAGGGAACGCGCATGGAGGATGCGCGCGCGCGCGTTCGCCAGGGAATGAAAGCGATGCTCCGCCTGGGTTCGGCCTGGTATGATGTCGCCGAGCAGGTGAAGGCCGTGACAGAAGAGGGGCTGGATCCACGCAATTTCATTCTGTGCACCGATGATAGTCATTCGGGCACATTGGTACATGACGGCCACATGGACCGTGTTGTCAGGCATGCGATCGCACAGGGATTGAAACCGGTGACTGCCATACAGATGGCAACATTGAATACGGCCGAACACTTCAAAATCGAGCGGGAGCTGGGATCAATCACTCCGGGCAGGAGGGCTGATTTTCTGATTGTTTCAGACTTGGCTGAATTGAAGATCGACGCTGTATTCGGCCGCGGTCGGAAGCTTGCGGAGCAGGGCGAACTGATCGCTGACATTCCGGCATACGCATATCCCGAGGCGGCAAAAAACACTGTCAATCTTCTCAAACCCCTGACCGCGCAACGCTTTCAGATCGACGCGCCAAAAGGCGCTGACAGCGTCAGGGCACGTGTTATCGGCGTTGTCGAAAACCAGGCGCCGACCAAGGCGCTGGAAACGGATCTGGCTGTACAGGACGGTATTGTTCAAATGGATCGCCACAATGACATCTGCCAGATAGCGCTTGTTGAACGGCACCGGGCGACAGGCGGGGTGACAAATGCCTTTGTTAGCGGTTTTGGCTACACAAAGGATTGTGCAATGGCGTCGACCGTTGCGCATGATAGTCACCACATGATTGTTGTGGGGACGAACCACGGCGACATGGCACGCGCGGCAAACCGGCTTTCAGAAATCGGCGGCGGCGTGGTGATGATCAGTCAAGGCGAGGAACTCGCATTGGTTGAAATGCCGATAGCTGGATTGATGAGCGATGAGCGCGCCGAGATCGTTGCGGCAAAGGCTGAGATCCTTACGGCAGCGATGCGTGAAATGGGCTGCACGTTGAACAACGCCTATATGCAGCACTCCTTGTTGGGGCTGGTGGTGATCCCCGAATTGCGCATATCAGATGTCGGGCTGGTCGATGTGCGAACGTTTGAGAAAGTCGAGCTGTTTGTGTAGGGCGTTAGCGCCGGTGCATTGTCGACCTTGGACTATCGGGCTGAATGCCTTGCGTAATGACTATCTTGTTAGACTTCTACCAGAGGTCTGCCGACGGCTTCGCTTGGCGGCGCCCCGAACTTGCGGGTGAACTCCCGGCTGAACTGGCTGGCGCTTTCGTAGCCCACATCATAGGCGATGGTTGAAACAGAATGACGGCCATCTGCCAATAGTGCCTTTGCTTCGATCAGGCGCAGATCCTTCTGGTACTGAAGCGGGGTCGTGCCGGTCACGGACTTGAAGTGTTCGTGAAATGACGATGCGCTCATATGAGCGGCTTTGCTCAGATCATTTATCGTCAGCGGATTTCGGAAATCTTGCCTGATGATGTCGATGGCCTTGGAAATTCTGCTGGCATGACTGTCGCGGCTCAGCATTTGCCGCAGCATGCCGCCATTTGGCGCCATCAACAGCCGAAAATGGATCTCTCTGATAATCATGGGGCCCAAAACCGCGGCATCAGCTGGTTTGTCCGCAAGGTCGAGATATCGGCTCAAAGCGTCCAGCAGCGGATAATCTACAGCGGAAACGGCCAGGGGAGAGGAGGGCCGATCTCCAGCCTGCGTGTCACCAATTTCATTGTACAGACTGCGGATGAGGTTCATGTCGATCTGCATGATCAGCGCAAGATAGGGCTTGTTCGCGCTTGCCTGCCTGATCCGGGCGACCACGGGCAGATCATGGCACAGGACCAGAGATTGCCCGGGATCCATGAAGATGGATGATCCGCCGATCAGCAGCTCCTTTTTGCCGCGTACGATCAAGCACAAAAACGGTGTGTAGACCGTGGATTCGAAACTTGTTGGTGCCAGGTGCTTGAGGACATAGACCCTCGATTGGCTCGTATCCGCAGATTGCTTGAGATCCTCCAACGTCCTGGCCAGAGGTTCGGATTTTTGTGCGAGTGTCTGAATGTCCATCTGCGGCTCCCGTAGTGCATTTGTTATAGGCTATACAAAGTGCGCGGTCACCTATTTGTCGGCAGCTTTGGAGAATCAGGCAAGTCAATCGGAGTAAGAGGCAAATTTCACCCGCTCAGGTGTTTATATTGGGATCATCAACCAGACGGGGACGTTGAGCATTTTGGTGTTCCCGGTTCCGAGGACCCACCCGCCCAAATGACTCGACGAAGTCCGGTTCCAGACATTATTCAAAGGAAGATAAAATGCCCGCCGAAAAACCCGATTACTCATCTCAAGCGCCTGTTATGGTGAGCGGCGCGACCGGTTATGTTGCCGGCTGGATCATCAAACGCCTGCTTGAGGAAGGCAAAACCGTGCATGCCGCAGTGCGCGATCCTTCCAATGAAGCCAAGCTTGCCCATCTCAAGGCCATGGCGGAGGCTGCCCCGGGCGAGATCGCGTTCTTCAAAGCGGATTTGCTCGATCTGGGAAGCTATGGCGACGCAATGAAGGGGTGCGATGTGGTGTTTCACACCGCTTCGCCTTTCACATCCAAAATCACCGACCCGCAACGCGATCTTGTCGATCCGGCCGTCAAGGGCACGCGCAATGTGCTTGAAACGGCAAAGGCGACACCAAGCGTCAAACGGGTCGTTTTGACCAGCTCTTGTGCTGCCATTTACGGCGACAATCAGGACGTAGCCAAGGCGCCCAGCGGCATTCTGACCGAAGATGTCTGGAACACCAGCTCCCGCGTTGATCATCAGGCTTACTCGTTTTCCAAGGTGGAAGCGGAGAAGGCAGGGTGGGACATCGCCAATGGCCAGGATCAATGGCAACTTGTGGTGGTCAATCCGTCCCTGATCCTGGGGCCCGGCACTGCAAAGACGCAGACATCGGAGAGTTTTACCATCGTCCGGCAATTGGGTGACGGCACGATGAAGATGGGTGCGCCGGGGATCGAAATCGGCTGCGTCGATGTGCGCGATGTGGCAGAGGCGCATCTTCGGGCTGCCTTTATTCCCGGGGCAGAAGGGCGGCACATCCTGTCGGCTGAGACCCGCTCCTTTTTGCA
>JAHEJF010000224.1 GCA_024639025.1 Ahrensia sp.
TTTCTGTAGGTACTGCTGGTTGCAATATTTCTGTTGCACAAGGCCGCCAGTAGAGATTGTATTCACAATCAACAATCTGCTCTCAGGCGGTCTGCAACCATGCCTTCCCTATCACTGTTCTCCCGGCCCGGCCGTTTCTGGCGCGGCAATCTCCACACCCATTCCACCTTGTCCGACGGCGCGCTTGAGCCGGCACAGGTGATCGCCGCCTACCGCAATGCCGGCTATGACTTCATGAGCCTGACCGATCACTTCATCGGCCACTATGACTGGCCGGTCGCCGACACGCGCGGACTGCGCAAAGACGATTTCACCACCATCATTGGTGCTGAACTGCATGCACCCGCCACCCAGGTAGGTGAGCTCTGGCATATTCTGGCCAATGGACTGCCTCCCGATTTCGCGCCCTGCGGCGATGATGAAGACGGCCCGGCACTGGCCAGACGCGCCGCAAAAGCCGGCGCCTTTGTCACCATCGCCCACCCGGCCTGGTCGCAACTCACCATGGAAGACGGCCGCGCCCTCAATGACAGTGCTCATGCAGTCGAAATCTACAATCACGGATGCGCCGTGGAAAACGATCGCGGCGATGGTTTCTATCTGCTTGATCAACTGCTCAATGAAGAGCAGCGGCTGACCAGCATTGCGACTGATGACGCTCATTTCCGCGATCATGACCATGATGCGTTCGGCGGTTGGGTGCATGTCAAGGCTGACAGTCTCGACCCCGACACCCTGCTTGAAGCATTGAAAGCGGGACACTTCTATTCAAGCCAGGGTCCCCAGTTCCGGTCAATTGATCTTGATGGCACCGAAATCACCATCGAGTGCTCACCGGTCAACGCCATTACCGTCAATGGCGGCACGTCGCGCACCGTATCACGCACCGGACGCTCGGTGACCCGCGTTACGCTCGATCTGGCAAAGCTGGACAATGGCTGGCTGAAATGCCCGCCGTCCAAGTGGGTGCGGGTTGTCATTCGAGATGAAGCTGGAAAAAGCGCCTGGACCAACCCGATCTGGCTTGAGGACATTGGACTCAGCTGACAGCCGTGCTAAGTGCTCGCACCACTTCTCGCAATGATCTTTACGACGGAGCACGCAATACAATGGCAAACACCCGCACCGAAACCGACACTTTTGGTCCAATTGAAGTGGACAGCAGCCGCTACTGGGGTGCCCAGGCGCAACGCTCGCTCGGTAACTTCAAGATCGGTTGGGAGAAACAGCCTTTGCCCGTCGTGCGGGCCCTCGGCATTGTCAAACGCGCCTGCGCCGAAGCCAACATGAAGCTTGGCCAACTGGACAAGAAGCGCGGCAACGCGATCATCAAAGCAGCCCAGGAGGTGATCGACGGCAAGCTCAATGATCACTTCCCCCTGGTGGTCTGGCAGACCGGTTCCGGTACCCAGTCCAACATGAACGCCAATGAAGTGATCTCCAACCGCGCCATTGAAATGTTGGGGGGCAAGATGGGTTCAAAAGACCCCGTTCACCCCAATGACCACGTCAATATGAGCCAGTCGTCGAACGACACCTACCCCACGGCCATGCACGTCGCGTGCGCCGAACAGGTTGTGCGAGATCTGCTGCCCTCGCTGAAACACCTGCACAAGGCATTGGCACGCAAGGCGAGACAGTGGGACAAGATAATCAAGATCGGCCGCACTCACACCCAGGACGCAACCCCGATCACCCTTGGCCAGGAATTTTCCGGATATGCAATGCAGGTCGAAAACGGCATTGTGCGGATTGAGCAGACACTGCCTGCACTCATGGAGCTTGCCCAGGGCGGAACCGCGGTTGGAACCGGTCTCAACGCACCGAAGGGTTTCGACAAGATGGTGGCGGCAAACATTGCCGGCATCACCAGGCTCAAGTTCAATACCGCGCCAAACAAGTTTGAAGCTCTTGCTGCCCATGACGCAATGGTCATGGCGCATGGTGCCATCAACACCGTCGCTGCATCGCTGTTCAAGATTGCCAACGACATCCGATTCTTAGGGTCGGGACCGCGCTCCGGCCTGGGTGAACTGGCGCTGCCGGAAAACGAGCCGGGCTCGTCCATCATGCCCGGCAAGGTCAACCCGACCCAGTGCGAGGCCCTGACGCAGGTTTGCGTGCAGGTGTTCGGCAACAATGCCACACTGACATTTGCCGGATCGCAGGGGCATTTCGAACTCAACGTATTCAATCCGGTGATGGCCTATAATTTCCTGCAGTCTGTGCGGCTGTTGTCCGATGCGGCTGTTTCATTCACCGACAACTGCGTTGCCGGCATCACACCGCGCAAGGACAACATCAAGGCGGGCCTCAACCGGTCGCTGATGCTGGTCACCGCGCTGGCGCCCAAATACGGCTATGACCTTGCTGCGAAGATCGCCAAAACCGCTCACAAGAACGGCACCACGCTACGTGAGGAAGCCGTTGCCGCCGGCATTGATGCGGCGGACTTCGACAAGATCGTAAAGCCCGAAGACATGATAGGCCCGAAGTGAAGCGTCATGGCCAAAGTCACCAACCTGAACCGGTTCAGAAAAGCCAGGGCCCGAACTGACAAGGTCAGACAGGCTGAAGAAAACCGTGCAAAGTTCGGCCGCACCAAGGCTGACAAGACTACCGCCGCGACCCGCAAGACCAGGGCAAGCTCACATCTGGACGGACACAAGCTCGACAAAGATAATGAGTGACACACACCAGGGGCCCGTCAAGCGGTCGGTAACCATCGCCGGCCATCGCACCAGCCTGTCACTTGAGCCGGAATTCTGGGACGCCCTCAATGCGCTCGCTACTGTGCGTGACATGTCGCTGGCCGGACTGGTTGCCGCCATAGACGAAGCGCGCGGCCGCACCAACCTGTCCAGCGCTCTCAGGGTGGCAGTCCTTCAGGCCACACGGACCGGCGAAATTTGACAGCCCTGTCCCAGAATCGTTTTCAAAGTGTTAGCGCGCGTTGATTGGGCAATCCATCCGCCAGATGGCCACTTTTCCGAAGCCTTTCAGATCCACTGATCCGGCGCGTTCAAACTGATGATCCTTGTGCAGGACCACCTTGATGTCGCCGGTCGTCACCACGCATCCCGGTGTGCCGATATTCTCAAGTCTTGCGGCAAGGTTTACCGCAGCCCCCCACACATCGTAGGAGTATTTGGATTTGCCGACAACGCCAGCCATTATCGGGCCGGATGCCATGCCGATCCGCATTTCAAGATCCACGCCATGGCGTTCGCCCACTTCACCGACAACGTGCAGCATCATCTTGGCAAACCGCGCCATCGCATCTTCAGGCTGGTAGACGGGCGACGGCACGCCAGCCACTGCCATATAGGCGTCACCGATGGTCTTTATTTTCTCGACACCATGTTCGGCGGCAAGTGAATCAAACTGCCGGAACATGTCATCCAGTAACGCCACCACGCGCACGGCGCCCAACTGGTTCGACATTTCGACGAATCCGACGATGTCTGTAAACAGCACCACCACATGCTCGTGCGCCTCGGCTATTGTCTCGCCGTCATTGACCATCAGGCGCTCGGCAATGGCATCCGGCATCATCGATTTCATGAGATCCTGCAGGCGGGCCTGGGCTTGCCGCGTCAGGTAGAATGCATAGTAGATCACCACAAAGGTGATCGCCATGATCGAGACAATGGCGGACGCGAAAGTCTGCTCCATGAAGGCAGGGTCATCATGAATTCCTTCAGCCGGATGTGGCCATAACATCCAGCTTGCGATAATCAACGCAGCACCTGCCGCACTGATCAATGCCACCAGTTTCAGCCGTTCCAGCCCGAGAATGGCAAAGGCCACAGCCGCCGTACCGATGAGGTTCAAGGCGACACCGGACTCACGGCCCAGCAGGCTGGTAAACCAGGTTAGTGATACAAAAAACACCGCTGTCAGCCACAAGGCAGCGGCAATACGGCCAAACCGGTGAAACGCCGGTGTCATTGCCGCACAGACTGCAGAGACCAGATTGCCAATGACCAGCGGCATCAGCGATTGCATATCATGCATCGCATAGGTTGCCGCGAACCCCAAAGAAGACAGCGCTGCCAGGTACCCGGTCACATTGGCGACGATCAGCCCAAGCTTGTCCTGTCCGTACCAGTCGTCAGTGCCAAGCGTCACCAGTTGCTCTATCCAGGAGCCCTTGTACTTCGCCCTGATGTCGTCACTCATTGGCTAAGCCCTGAAAACAGCGGTCGGTTGTTATACCAAAGGAAGTGATTATTGACCCATTTGATGGAGTCAAATCCGTTCACTCCGGCAGGCGCGGTGCGCAGCGCGATGCGGGTCGCATCGGGCAAGCGCCGCAACGCACCAGATGGATGGATTTGGCCCACCGAAGGCCGGTTTTTCGCACCCGCCGGGCGTCGTTATGCTCCACCTGTGGTCAGAAAGACCACGGCGTGAAACATGCCTAGCCGGCAACCGCGAAAAATCGGTCAAATGGGTCAATAATCACTTCCTTTGGTATTGGTGCCAATTGTCTGTGTACACAGAACAATAGCCCTAAATTGACCAATGGCAAACAACTCTCACTTGTGTTCTTCCACATTGGCCTCAATCAAGGCCTTGTTGTAGGCGGCCAATGCCTGAACCTGATCCACCCAACCGAGCAACGCACCGTCGTCGCGCTTGTCGAGCACCGCCAGCC
>JAHEJF010000225.1 GCA_024639025.1 Ahrensia sp.
AGGCATGGCAAAAAGACTGCGTGGCGAAGCGCCGCCAGCGGTCAAAGCCATGGAAGAAGAACAAGAAGTTGGCGAAGTGCTGACGGTGTCCGACACGGCGGTTGAAGATCAGGATGATGAAGCGGCGCTTATTGATGAGCCAATCGAACCAGGTTCAGGAGGTGCGGACCTTGGCGAGATCATGCGCCGTGTACGCGAGGAAAGATCCGGTGCTGCGCCTGCCGTTGGCGTGCCAGAGGAAAATGCCGCGGCAGCGGCGCCACAACCTGCGCCAAAAGATGACAGTGGCAAATCCGACTTCATCGCAGCTGCGCGACGCGCTGCCAAGGCGGCTGCCGCGGATGCAACAGTTGCTGCCCGAAATGAAGACAAGGGCAAATCCAAGGGCATGTCATCATTGGGAGCCATGTTGGCCAATCGGCGCAAGCCGATCCTGATGGGCGCAGGCGCAATCCTGCTGGCACTGCTATCGCTTCCTCTTCTGCGCGGCTTCATCCTGCCTGCGCCGGACACCAGCCAGGTCGAACTTCAATCACAGGAAGCGGTCGTTGAAGACACCAGCGTGGCGGCAATTCCTGAGGTCGACGAGCCAGTTGAAGAAGCAACAGCAATTGTCGAGGATACATTGGTCGAGGAGGCCATTGCTGACCCCGAGCCAACGACCCTGATCGAACCAGAAGCTGAAATTGAGCCTGTCGAGGCTATGGCCACACCGGTTGAGCTCAACTTGACTATTGATGACATTCCACAAGAAGTTGGCCCAATTGCGCTGCGCGAAGCAGCAGCAGCGGGGGATCGCATCGCGCTATACTTTGTCGGCGATTATTATTCGGGCGGCGTCCCTGGCCAATCAGGAAACGATTTGGAGCAGGCGCTGAACTGGTATCAAAAGTCTGCTGAGTTGGGATACCCATTGGCACAATACCGTTTGGCAAACTTTTATGAGAAAGGTTTTGGTACAGAGCGCGATCTGAATGAAGCCAAGAAATGGTACCAGATGGCTGCCGAACTGGGTAATGCTGCGGCCATGCATAATCTTGCAGTGCTTTATGCCAACGGTGTCGACGGCGTTGCCGATTTTGAAACAGCCACCCGCTGGTTCCAACAGGCTGCGGAATTTGGTTTGAAAGACAGCCAGTTCAATCTGGGCATCTTGTCCGCCAAGGGTGAAGGCATGAACCAGGACATGGCTGAATCATACAAATGGTTCGCCATTGCTGCACGAACCGGAGACCCCGATGCGGCGGCCAAGCGGGATGAAGTTGCAAAAATTCTGTCACCGGAAGACTTGGAGACAGCCAAGACTGCTGCCGAACTCTGGAAAGCCAAGCAGGTCAATGAGGATGCAAATCTGGTCTCAATACCTGATGAATGGATTGCTGATCAAACCGCTACAGCATCGGCACCAACTCAGCCTCCTCAACTTGATGCAGAACAGATGAAAAAGGCCGTTCAAAACATTCAGGCTATTTTGAACAATAATGGCTATGATGCCGGTCCAGTTGATGGTGTGATGGGTGAGAAGACAAAAGTTGCCATTAAAGCTTTTCAGGAGGCCAATGGTCTTGAGCCAACAGGCGAAGTGAACCAGGCCCTGGTGGCAAAACTTCTCGAATTAAACAAATCAAACAGCTGACGTTAATTGGCCAACAAAAAAACGTGGTGGTCGGTAGGCTCTGAGCACCTTGTTTGAACAGGACTGCTTGGCCCCGCGATAATTGTCCATCATTTGAAGGCAAGCGCAATGGCAGACACACCAGAACAGTCAGACATCGTTTCGGGTCGACCAGCCATTCTGCTCGCCCTGGCGGGTTATCTGCCGTTCCTCCTTCTTTTGCTTGCCATTGGACCACTAAACGACAGCCTTGCCGACTTCGCCAGCATATTTGCGTTGCCAAGCTGGTTTTTTGCCCATGTCATGGCGGTCTATGGCGCAGTCATTCTGTCTTTCTTGGGCGGAATTCGTTGGGGCGTTGCCATGGTGGGTCGCGGTGACATTGCGTTGCGAATCAAGGAACTTGTTATGAGTACAGCACCCGCATTGGCTGGGTGGGCGGCAGTCTTCATGCCAAGATCGGAAGGCCTCTTCTTCCTTGCCATTTGTTTCGTTTTGCATGGCTTCTGGGATCTTCGCCTCGTTTCGGCAGGCCGAGCGCCGCAATGGTTTCGAACACTAAGACGACTGTTGACGATTTTGGTAAGCGTGACGCTGTTCCTGGCCGGGTCACTGGCCTAGAGCCAAGAAACCTAGATCCCGAGAATATCTTTCGATGCAACCGGATAGATTTGGTCGCGGCCCTGCATATAGGCACGCAATCTCGTGCGATCAAACAGCCGAGCAAATGCGGGATCGGCCAAATGCAATCCGCCTGTCAAAACGCCAAATGACGGCATGATCATGCGTTTGCCGTCACTCGCAAAACAGGCCCGACGCACGCGTTTGCCCCGCAGCCGAATGCTCGCGCAAGGGTGCAAATGTCCAGCGACTTCAAAGCCGCTTTCGCCTGCGAGCGGGATATGCCGCAAGACCATATTGCCAACCGCAATCTCGGTGGCAGTTTCACCGGGCAAATGATCAGGTGCTGACGGGTCGTGATTGCCTGTAATCCAGATAAACTGCCTGTTTTTGGCGAGTGAGGAGATCATGTCGATGGCATCGATACCCAATCGGTGGCTGGCATCATCATCATGAAAGCTGTCACCCAGGCTGATGACGATTGAGGGATCATATTTGTCCACCAGCGCGGCCAGGCGTGTCAGGGTAGCGCCGGTATCATAGGGCGGCAGATATTGCCTGCGTCTGGCAAATGAGGAGCCTTTTTCAAGATGCAGATCAGCAACAACAAGAGCGCCGAGCTGTTCAAAGAACAACACACCCGCAGGATCAAGCAAGACCGTTTCGCCAGCAAAACCGATGGGTAAGGCCGATCCACCACGCATATGCTCAACTGTCTTAAGCGCCTGATTCAATCTATCACCTCAAAAACTTTCACCCATTGCCTCACGCACCAAATCGTCGGCGCTCATCGAAATTTCCGCTAGTAATTCTTCACTCGTTTCATCGGATGCCACGCTTTCCTTGCCGATCTCAAGCATGACCGGAACTGCCAGCGGTGAAATCCTCTCAAGCCTCTTATGCACGATTCGGCCCCTGATGCGCGACAGTAACGCGCCCACGCGTTCGACATCCAGAAATCCGGCTCGTGCATCCTGCCGAGTCGCCTGCATTAATATGTGGTTTGGCTCATGACTGCGCAGCACGTCGTAAATCAGGTCCGCCGAAACCGTGACCTGCCTGCCGGATTTTTCTTTGCCCGGATGCCGTTTCTCGATCAAACCCGCAATGACCGCACAATTACGAAACGTCCGCTTGAAAATGAAACTCTCGTCAAGCCACTCTTCCAGATCGTCACCAAGCATGTCTTGGTCAAACAATTGTGCTAGTGGCATCTTGCCGTCCCGGATCATCGCACCGAAATCGCGCAATCCCCAGATTGCGATAGAATAGTCGGAAGCCACGAATCCGATGGGACGGGCACCGGCACGCTCCATACGGCGCGTAAGCAGCATGCACAATGTCTGATGCGCCAGACGTCCCTCGAAGGGATAGGCGACCATGTAAAATCTTTCACCACGTGGAAATGTTTCAACCAGCATTTCACCGGGCTTGGGCAGCATTGAAAAATGCTTCTGATACCCCAACCATTGTGACACCTGCTTCGGCAATTTGCTCCAGGTGTCGGGATTATCGAGCATTTTTCGAACCTGTTCAGACAGATAGGTCGTGGTGGGAAACTTGCCGCCTGCGTAAGCCGGGATTTTGGCATCATTGCTATCGGCCTTGGAAACAAAGCATTCATTTTCCCGAATGGCTTCAAATCGAAGCACTTTGCCTGCAAACAGGAAGGTGTCTCCCGGCATGAGCATTTCGAGAAACAATTCTTCAATTTTCCCCAATACCGGCCCACCGCGCATCGCCTTGCTGGCAGCGCGTCCGGCCCCGACGGCTTTGCCACGATTACGCGTCATGCGAATATTGAGCATGGGCGCTTCAATAATGGTGCCTGCATTCAACCGGTATTGCTGGGCAACAGATGGGTGCGCTATGCGCCAGGTGCCATCAGCTGTTTTGCGTATGCGGGCGAATCGATCATAGGCCCGCAACGCGTAACCGCCATTGGCAACAAATTGGACACACTCATCAAAGGTCTCGCGACTGACATGGCTGTACGGGGCCGCAGACGTGATCTCCTGGTACAGATCATCGGAGGTAAAGGGCATTGAGCATGCCATCCCCAGGATGTGCTGGCAAAGCACATCCAATGTGCCCAAACCCACAGGTGGGGTGTCCTGTGCGCCAAGATAATTTGCATCCAGTGCCGCCTGACACTCCATCACCTCGAACCGGTTTGCCGGTACCAGATAGGCCCGCGATGCCTCATCCATCCGGTGGTTTGCCCGCCCGATGCGCTGGGCCAAGCGGCTGGCGCCTTTCGGCGAGCCAACATGGATGACCAAGTCCACATCACCCCAATCAATGCCCAGATCCAGCGTTGAGGTCGCGACCACTGCACGCAGGGCATTATTGGCCATGGCTTGTTCGACTTTCCGCCTTTGACTGACATCGAGCGAGCCGTGATGCAATGCAAT
>JAHEJF010000226.1 GCA_024639025.1 Ahrensia sp.
ATTTGAATCTGCCCATCATGTCCGCGGCCATGGATACAGTTACAGAAAGCAAATTGGCGATTGCGATGGCGCAGGCTGGCGGCATTGGAGTCATCCATCGTAATCTCAATCCCGCGCAGCAGGCTGAAGAAGTCTACCAGGTCAAGAAATTTGAAAGTGGCATGGTGGTCAATCCGGTGACCATCGGACCAGAAGCCACACTTGCTGACGCACTGGGCATTATGGGCCATCACAAGATATCTGGCATCCCTGTGGTTGAGAACGCCGGAAACGGGAGCCAGATGCCAGGCAAACTAGTCGGCATATTGACCAACCGCGATGTGCGATTTGCATCAAATCCGCAGCAAAAAGTCTCCGAACTGATGACCCACGAGGGATTGATCACCGTCAGTGAAACGGTCGATCAGGAAGAGGCAAAACGACTACTCCATCAGCATCGTATCGAAAAACTGCTGGTGGTTGATCAACGCGGTTACTGTGTCGGTTTGGTAACCGTGAAAGACATCGAAAAGGCAAAACTGCACCCCGATGCAGCAAAAGATGCACACGGTCGCTTGAGAGTTGGCGCTGCCGTTTCGGTCGGTGACGACGCTCTGGACAGGGCAGAAAGACTGACTGCGGCGGGCGTGGACCTGATCGTTGTCGACACAGCGCATGGACATTCTCGACGTGTGCTTGAAACCGTTTCCCAGGTCAAGAAACAATCCAATTCCGTGCGAATAATGGCCGGCAATGTTGCCACTGCAGAAGGTGCCCGCGCATTGATCGACTCAGGTGCCGATGCGATCAAAATCGGCATTGGTCCAGGTTCCATTTGTACAACACGCGTGGTTGCCGGCGTTGGTGTTCCGCAGTTGACGGCAATCATGTCCGCCGCCGATGAGGCGCATAAATCAGGCGTTCCTGTGATTGCGGATGGCGGTATAAAATTGTCGGGTGATATGGCAAAGGCATTGGCGGCAGGCGCACATGCCGTCATGGTTGGATCCATGCTGGCCGGAACCGATGAGAGCCCAGGCGAGGTCTATCTGTATCAGGGCCGTTCATTTAAGTCCTATCGTGGTATGGGTTCAGTTGGCGCCATGGCACGTGGGTCGGCTGACCGCTATTTCCAGGGCGAGGTGCGCGACATGCTCAAGCTTGTGCCCGAGGGAATCGAAGGCCAGGTGCCTTACAAAGGCCCTGTCGGTCCGGTTTTGCATCAACTGGCAGGCGGATTGCGGGCGGCCATGGGATATACCGGATCGGCCGATTTGCAGAGCTTCCGCGAAGGATCAAAATTTGTTCGCATCACAAATGCCGGCCTGAGAGAAAGCCATACCCATGATGTAACGATCACCCGTGAAAGTCCCAACTATCCAAATGCGGGTTAGGACGTGAAACGGCTTACCTGGGTTTCTTTGATCCTGACAGTGCTATGCCTGGCGACAATGATTGTGTTCGAGTTTGTCTATTTTTCGCCGATTAGCGATGGACTGAACTCGCCGGACTATCGACTGACCGGTTACACCTACGAAGAATTTGCGACCTGGCTGGATTACATTGGCCCAAATGGCGCTGAGCTCTATCTGGCTTGGATGCCTCATGGGTTGGACCGGTTTTTTCCGCTGTTGGCGGGTGCAACGATTGCGCTTCTTGTGCATGCCACAGCCAATCAGTTTCCGCGCTACAAATCGCGTTCGAGCATTCTGAAAATACTTCTCCCGGCTGCATTGGCATTACCCTATGTCATCTTTGACTATTTTGAGAACACAGTCATTGCCGATGCTGTTGTCGCCCAGAGGAATGCCGGACCGAATCTGATCGCATTTGCCAGTAGTCTGACCGTATTGAAATTTGCGTTCCTGGCGATCGCTCTGCTGATAATTTTTTCTCTTTGGCTGGCAACGTTGAAAATAAAGAGGGTGTGAACAGGTGAACCAGAATCTCATATTTTGGCCCATGATGGTTCAGGCACTCATGTCGATCTGGGTTTACATTCCGATGGGTCGGGCCCGAATTTCATCGGTGAAATCGGGCAAGGCATCAGCATACGACTTCAAGCTGCCAAAACAGAACGAGCCAGGAGAGATCGCGCATTTGGGTAATGCGGTTTCAAACCAGTTTGAGCTGCCGGTGCTCTTTTTTGTGGTTTGTCTTGCCACGCATTCTGCAGGCCTGGTCGATGGGCCCATGCTTGTTGCCGCTTGGTTTTTTGCGATCCTGAAAGCTGTGCACAGCACCATTCACATAACCAGCAACAAGCTCAAATACCGGTTTCGACTGTTTTCCGCATCACTGTTTGTTGTGTTGGCAATGTGGATTTGGTTTGCCATCAGGCTGGTTGCAGCTTGAGCAACCGGCCATCTGAGCCATCTTCCAAGACATAAATTGATCCGTCGGGTCCTTGCTCAACCTCGCGAATTCTGCTGCCCCATTCAAATCTCTCTGTTTCCTCAGCACTTGTTCCATCAAGGCTGACATGGATCAGCGCGCGGGAAACCAAACCGCCGATCAATGCGTCGCCACTCCAGTTAGAGAACATTTTGCCATCATAAATCACCAGCCCGGAAGGCGCGATGGATGGTACCCAATAGGCCTCAGGCGCATTGAACTCGGGTCGTGTGTCGTGGTCGGGAATGGGGATGCCGGAATAATTGTCACCGTTTGAGACAACCGGCCATCCATAATTGGTGCCAGCCTCGATCAGGTTGAGTTCGTCGCCGTGGCGTGGCCCCATTTCATGCGTCCACAGATTGCCACTGCTATCAAAATCGATGCCCAGCAGGTTTCTGTGGCCCACTGTCCAGAACGTTTTTGCCAACTCGCCCTGGTCCTGGATCGGATTGTCTGCGGGCACACTGCCGTCCAGATTGAGCCGGATGACTTTGCCTAAATTGACGCTCAAATCCTGGGCCGGTTTCTGCCGTTGTCGATCACCGGATGTGATGTAAAGCATCCGATCCGAACCGATCGCCAGCTTTTGAGAATAGTGGCCACCACGACCCAATTTGGTTTGCTCCCATATCCGCTCAATCTCGGTCAATGTAATCGAGCCGTCGCGCGTCAATGTCGCCAGCGCTACCACTGAACCAAACCCACCGCGACCGCGTTCAACAAACGAAAAATAGATCTTGCCGTTGGTCTCAAAGTCTGGATGCGGGATAACGTCACCAAGTCCTGCCTGACCACCCGAAATCACATCGGGTACACCAGCGACGCGCTGTGCGACATTATCAGCGCCGATCAGCACCATCGATCCTGGCTTTTCACTGATGAGCATCGCGCCGTCGGGCAAAAAGGTCATGGCCCATGGTTGATCAAAACTTGCGATCTCGGTTGCTTCCAGCTTCGTGCCCTTTGTGCCAGTGATTTCAAAGGCTTGTGCAGCAACAGATGTAGCAAACAGGCCAAGTGCGGTGAGAAGTGAAACATGAACTTTCATTGTGGGCTCCAACAATTTGTTTCAACTGATCATACGAATGTGACGGCGTTTAGATTGGTGAAATCTCGACCTCCGCTACCTGTCTTCAATCTGATCGCACATATTCACCTGTCCGGCAGGGGGAGGAATCAGGTAACGGCTTCCAATTGAACGGGAAAAACACTACAGCAAGGCTGATTTTGCGATTGGACGGACAATATGCGCTTAGGCGGACGAATTCAGGCAGCAATTGAAGTTTTGCAGGACATCGAGGCGCGCAGCCGTCCGGTGTCTGTCGCGTTGAAAGACTGGGGCAATGCCCATCGCTTTGCCGGTTCGGGTGATCGCAATGCGATCGGCAACATTGTCTACGACGTGATGCGGCGTCGCAGTTCAACAGGTTACATCTATGGCGATGATCCGGCCGGTCTTGTTTTTGGCACTTTGCTCCGCAGCTGGGGCATGAGCCTCGCGCAACTAAACCAGGCCCTTGAAAGCGACAAATTTGCGCCGGAAATTCCCGTTGCCCAACTTGAAGCAGCGGCAAAAAAAGATCTCGCATTCATGCCCGCGGAAATCGAAGCCGATGTTCCGTCATGGATATCCGATCACCTTGAGGAGGCCTTTGGCGAAGAGTGGATTGAGGAAGCCAAGGCAATGACCGAGCGCCCGCCTTTGGACTTGCGGGTAAACACGCTGAAAGCCGGTGTGGATAAGGTTTTGAAACAGCTGGACCAGAAGAACGCCAAATCAACCGCTATTGCCCATCATGGCATTCGCATTCCGGCGGTAGGAACAGATGGGCGCACCCCCAATGTCACTGCTGAGCCCGGCTATCAAAAGGGGCATTTTGAAATCCAGGACGAGGGCAGCCAGATCGTTTCGCAACTGGTGTTCGCCAAACCAGGTGAGCAGGTTTTTGATCTTTGTGCCGGAGCCGGCGGCAAAACGCTCGCATTGGCTGCTGAGATGGATAACAAGGGCCAGGTCCACGCCCATGATTCAGACAAACAACGGCTGGCGCCTATTTTTGAACGGCTGAAAAGGGCCGGCACCCGTAATGTCCAGGTGCATCCAGCCGGCGAGAGTTTGGATCATCTGCACGGAACATTTGACCGGGTTGTCGTCGACGCACCCTGTACAGGATCAGGGACTTGGCGCAGGCATCCTGATACAAAATGGAAACTTACCCAGGATCAACTTGGCAAACGAATGCAGGAACAAGCGGCGATTCTCGACAATGCGCG
>JAHEJF010000227.1 GCA_024639025.1 Ahrensia sp.
CCGCCCATTTCTGCATCACCGGAAAACCAGTCGGTATAATTGTTGAGCCCGGCAATACCATAGGGTTTTTGTCCCGGCGCCTTGCCCTTGGGTGTAACTGAATTTGACGCGGCAGCCTCTTCAATTGCGCGCATCTGCGCCGGCACGTTGACCAGCACCCAATGATAGAAGTCCACGCGGGGCAGATCGGCCGGGACCAGCTTTGCTTCCTGGTTCACATCGTCTCCAACCGATGGCACATCGGGATCATGGCAAATGACTGCGAATGACTTTGTGCCGTCAGGTACACCAGACCATGAAATCGCCGGACTGATGTTGCCGCCGGTTTCAAAGTGCCCCTCTTGAGGGATCTTGCCAAATGCAAACTTGGCCGGAATGGGTGCACCGTTCTCCCACCCTTCTATCTCCACGTGCAGATTCTGTGTCATGTTGCCTCCTCAATTCCTGCAGCTGTCCGGTCAGCAGCGACCACGCTTGTGCTTATTTGATCGAGTTTCTCACCATTTTGAGCGAAATGCCACCGATGCAACGCTCGCCAATTGGGTTGTTGATGCTATGCTTGCATTCAAAGCGCTGGTTTTGTTGGCAGCAACTGCCGACAGGACGCGGTGCCCAAGTCTGACTGCATCCATTCTGCAAAGAACGTGAGGAAAACCCATGACACATCCAGCGTTGACTTCCAGTTCCGTCGCCGTCGTGACCGGTGGAGCATCCGGCATTGGTCTGGCCGCTGCGGCCCAATTTGCTTCAATGGGCATGCGGGTGGTTGTTGTCGATCGTGCTGAAGAAAAGTTGTCAGATGCGGAAGCGGCCCTTCGGTCTGCGGGCGCAGCCGATGTGATGGCAGCCACTACCGATGTGACAGATCGAGCTCAATTGATCGAACTGGAGTCTGAAGTCACCGAACGTTTTGGCGGTGCCGATATATTGATGAACAATGCAGGTATCGGTGTGCGCTCTTCATGTCTGGGCCCGCTGGATGCTTGGGAAAAGACCTTGGGTGTTAATTTGTGGGGCGCAGTGCATGGAAGCCAAGTATTTTTGCCCGGCATGATTGCGCGTGGCCGCCCCGGTGCTGTGATCAACACCGGATCCAAACAGGGCATAACCACGCCGCCCGGCAACCCGGCCTACAATGTTTCAAAATCTGCGTTGAAGACCTTTACCGAAGCGCTCGCCCATGAACTGCGCAACACCGAAGACTGCCAGATCAGTGCGCATTTGCTTATTCCCGGATTTGTGCACACACCGATGATCGGCCTTGCGGAAAAACCACCAGCAGCATGGACAGCAGATCAAACAGCGCAGTTTTTTGTCGAGTCCATTAATCGAGGCGATTTCTACATTCTTTGTCCCGATAATGACGTACCACGTGCGCTGGACGAAAAGCGGATTGCCTGGGCGGTGGGTGACATCATCGAAAACCGGCCCGCGCTCAGCCGCTGGCATCCTGATTATGAAGCAGCTTTCGCGGCCTACATTGAGGATGAGAGCTGACAAACAATTCGCAAATATGCTTGGCCAGATGCGGCATTAGATATGGTACGGTTTGGTTGATTATTGGGGGAAGTAGCATGAGAATTCTTGTCCTGGGTGCTGCGGGCATGGTCGGGCGCAAACTAATCGAGCGCTTGTTGGCCGATGGCACTTTGCGCGGCCAAACGATTAGTGCGATCCACGGTTTTGACGTGGTCGAAGCAAACTTCGATTACGCAGGGCCCATCGCCCTGGCCATGGAGGCTGGTGATGTGTCTGAACCCGCAGTGGTAAATGGCCTGGTGGCGCTTAAACCGGACGTAATATTTCATCTGGCGGCGATCGTGTCCGGGGAGGCTGAGAGCGATTTCGAAAAGGGCTACCGGGTCAATATGCGGGGCACGCAAAACCTGCTGGATGCCGTGGTTGGCATCCAAAATTACGTGCCGCGGGTCGTGTATGCATCATCAATCGCTGTATTTGGAGCGCCGTTCCCTGATGCGATTGATGATGACTTTCACCTCACACCACTGACTTCCTATGGCACTCAGAAAGCGATCGGAGAAATGCTGCTCGCTGACTACACAAGGAAAGGATTGATGGATGGGATCGGCATAAGATTGCCGACCATCGTGGTGCGTCCAGGCAAGCCAAACCTGGCGGCATCTGGCTTCTTCTCCAACATCATCCGCGAGCCCCTGGTAGGACGTCCGGCAACGCTGCCGGTGTCAGATGATGTGAGGCATTGGATGGCCAGCCCGCGTTCAGCAGTGGGTTTCTGTATCCATGCTGCTGAGGTCGACGGCAACGATGTGGGTCCAAGACGAAATCTGACCATGCCGGGCTTGTCGATCACTGTCGGTGAGATGATCGACGCACTGGCGCGGGTTGCCGGTCAGGACACCGCGGCGCTGATCGAACGCAAACCAGATGCAACCATTTCAGACATTGTGGCTGGTTGGCCGCGAAATTTCTTAGCTGCGCGCGCGCAATCGCTGGGATTTGTCGCCGAGCAGACATTTGACGAGATCATTCAGGCGCATATCGAAGATGAGCTGGGTGGAAGCATACCCGGCTGATACGGCTACAGATCGTGATGAAAATAAAATGTGTTGCCAAAGCGGTCCTGAACGGAGAATTGCCGCATCCACCATGGCTTGTCGGCGTTCTTGACCACAAATGTCTTCCTAGATCCCTTCTTCCTGCTGCGAGATCCACCACACAATGCCATTGGGATCAGCGACGCCACCTCGATAGTCGCCGTCGCCTGACCGTTTCATCTCCTGCACAATCGTGCCGTTTGATGCGACAGCTTTTGCAAAACATGTTTCCGCATCGCGCACATAAACATGTACATGGGCTGGTTGTGCCTCAGCCACTTCTCCCATCATGATCACCGTATCATCAATGCGAAATTCCGCGTGTAAAATGCCGCCATCGTCACGGTAATGAACGCGCAGCCGTTCTGCTTGAAATGTTTGGTCGGCAAACGCCATTGTCGCCTCGGCATCGGCGACCATCAAATAGGGACTGGCGCTCGAATAGCCCGCTGGTTTCCAGTTCGTCATGCCGTTTACTGCTCCACTTTAAAGCCAAAGGGGTCAGGGCGTGCTTCTCACCCTCGGTCTATTACCACATTTGTGGTGTGGCCCGCAGGATTGAAACGCGGGTCAGTGTTGCCCAGCCATTTCAACCAGCGCGGCCACGTGAATATCCAGCGCATCGATGACGCGGCATTGGGTGGTCTGGCCTTCAAAGGCCAACCCCGGACAAACAATGGTTCAATTGTCACCGTGACATGATTCCAGCCGCGTGGAGCGGGGCGCATTCAAACCCCTGCGATTGATTCATACAGATTACCAAAGCCTTACGTACGGGTTAGAAGTTTTTTAAGTGTGTGGCTGTAGGGTGGGGTCAATATCAGGTCGTCAGTGTAGAGAGTATTATGACCGAACAGATTAGACCACGCGTAAAATACGTCATTGGCCCGGACGGCAGTCCGTTGACGATCAATGATCTTCCACCAGCAACAACACGTCGTTGGGTTATTCGCCGCAAGGCAGAAGTCGTTGCTGCTGTGCGTGGTGGCTTGCTGAGCCTGGACGAGGCATGTGCGCGTTATACGCTTACGGTGGAAGAGTATCTTTCATGGCAGGCATCGATCGAGGAAAACGGTCTAGCCGGTTTGCGCACAACACGTATCCAGCAATATCGTCACTAGGCCTATCGGCTTTTGAATGAATACCGGCTTCGATCTGTCAAGCAACTACAGATTCAGATGCTCCGCTTTATTCAAGGTAACAGAGTTTCTCGTTACAACCAGGAAATCAAACGCCGTTGTCGGATACCGATGACGGCTTTTTTGCGTCTTCAGACAGGGTCTTTTTGACAATGGAAGCTGCAAAGGCACTGAACAAAGTTGATGCAGCAAAAAACCAAAGCCCGGGCTGGCTGATCGCAGCTGCGAGTCCCGACGTTTTTGCTGCAAAGACGGTGAGGGCAACCAAGAGCACATCAAGCATCGACCATTTAGATAACAAGCCAAGCCAGGTGCCGGCCTTGTGCGCGGTTGCCTGATCGAGATCGCGGGCTGAAAGCATTCCGCTGAGTGCAAGCAGTTTAATGCTCGGAAACAGGATCGATACGCCTCCCACCAGAAGCGCAAGCAGATAATCGCTGCTGGCAAAAAGACCGCCAACGATTGTCAGAAGAGAAGGTGTGTCGGTCAAAAAGAACAACCGCTTGAGCTGCAGCAATGGCAATGTGATGCCAAGCGCAAAGCAGAAGGCGGCAAGGGTGATGAGCAGTCCGGCAAGAATTCGCATGGGTGGCCAATAGCGATAAGCAGGGACTAAAACAAGACAAGGCAGTCCGAGCGGAATGAACCGTGGACTGCCTTGATGCTGTGCCTGGAACCGGGTTTGTTACCCGATCATTGCGTGCTTGTCGTAAGTATCTTCCTGGGCGGGCTCTGCTGCACGCGCTTCGCGCACTTCAAGCTTTTCGGCTTTTTGAAGTTCCGCTTCAGCTTCCATCAGCGTTTCCTCGGCAGTTTCCTTCTGTGCCTTCAGGTCCTTGATGGAATTGACCAGATTGTCGCGGCGTGTCCGCGCGGCCTTGGCAAATGTCGAGTAGGCAAAATTGTTGATGTCGGTGACACCCG
>JAHEJF010000228.1 GCA_024639025.1 Ahrensia sp.
CACCCTGACACCCGATGAGCCAACCGGCCTGTTTAATGCAACAATTGGCGGAATGGGGCTTACGGGTATCATCATGCGTGTCACGCTGAGAATGATGAAAGTCGGCTCGCTGGACGTGGATGAGGTGCTGACGCCCTTTGCTTCACTTGACGAGTATTTCGAACAGGCCGAGGCCGCGGATTGCAATAACGAATACGCTGTTGCCTGGCTTGATCAGCTTTCCGGTGAACGTGGGGTATTGATGACCGCAAATCACGCGGACAATGGCAATTTCAGCACCGGTTCGCATGTGCCAAAACTACAAATTCCATTTAAGCTTCCGTTCAATGCATTGAACAAGTGGAGCCTGAAAGCGTTCAACACCGCATTTTACGCCGCAAAGAAGCGCAAAAGCGGAAAGCGCGTGACTTCCAATTATCAGGGCTTTTTCTATCCGTTGGATGCGGTTGAAAACTGGAACCGCCTTTATGGACCGCGCGGTTTGTTTCAGCACCAGAGCGCGCTTCCTGAAGTCAACGCCAAACAGACAATCAGGCTGATGCTGGGGGCAGCACAGCGTGCAGACCAGGCATCTTTTTTGACAGTTTTAAAGCGTTTCGGGTCGATCCAGTCGCCTGGGTTGCTCAGTTTTCCGCAACCGGGATTTACACTCACGCTGGATTTTCCAAACAGAGGCGAAAAGACACTCAAACTGATGCAGGAACTTGATGATCTGACCGTCGCAGCCGGTGGCCGGGTCAATCCCTACAAGGACGCGCGGATGAGCGCTGAAACCTTCGCGGCATCCTTTGACGACTGGCGGGTGCTTGAAAGCTTTCGCGACCCCGTGATCGTATCCGATTTTTGGAAACGTACTGCGTTGAAACTGCCCAAAAACGGGAATGAGAGCAATTTTAGCGAATTAATTCAGAGTGTTGAAAGCTCTGTATCGTAAGCAATTGTTAGGATTTCGGTCAGGAACGCCATGAAATACATCATTTTCATTTTGTTTACCGTCGCAACCAATGCAGCGGCCCAATTGATGCTGAAACAGGGGATGACAAACCTGTCTGCCGGCGTGGTCGCGCAGGACAATATCATCCTTAAACTGTTGATGATCGTTTTTTCACCATGGGTGTTTTTTGGACTTGCAACCTTCGTCATATCGATGGCGAGCCACATGTATGTGCTTTCCAAGGTTGACCTGTCATTTGCCTATCCCTTTCTATCGCTGGCCTATGTGCTCGTTGCAGTTCTGGCTTGGCAATTGTTCGGTGAAGAGCTTGGCGCCTACAAGATCGCTGGCATTGCGTTTATCTGCATTGGCACAGTGTTGATTGCCCAGTCCGGCTCGCCCGTCAAAAGTTCCGAGACAGATGCGGCGACGGTGAAGCAAACACCTGCGACACAACTTTCTCAAACCCAAACACAAGCTGAAGAGTTGAAAATATGAAGCACGTCATTTTTGGCGGCGATGGCTTTGTTGGCCGTTACCTTGCAAAAGACCTGATTGAACGCGGAGAGAAAGTGCTCGTCGCCGATATCAACAAGACAGATCTGCCCCATTATTCAAAGGCCGACCATGTGTTTTGTGATGTGACCGATTCAGCTTCTGTGGCCAGTGTCAAAATTGCCAAGAGCGATATGGTCTACAACATGTCGGCCATGATGCTGTCGCCAATTCAAAAACGTATTGACCGCTATCCGTTTTTCTATCCGGTGAACACGTTTGGCGCGGCCAATATTATGGCGCACACCTATGCATCGGGTGCGCGAAAGCTGGTTCAGTACACCACCGACATGGTGTATGGGAAAACCGTTCAAACGCCGCAGGATGAAAGCCATCCCATCGAGCCGATCGGCCACTATGGCGCTTCCAAAGCTGCAACTGAAAAGATTGCTGACAGCTGGCGCGAGAAGGGGATGAACATCACCATCATCCGTCCGCGCCTGATCATCGGTCCCGGGCGCCTGGGCATTCTCGGCAAATTGTTCAAACTGATCGATATGGGATTGCCCGTGCCGATGATCGGCGCTGGCAAGAATCCGTATCAGTTTATCTCCGTCTTTGATTGTGCAGATGCCGCTCGCCTTGCCTGGGAGCATGGCGTGCCGAATAAGGCCTATAATGTGGGCTCTGATGATCCGCCGCCGGTCAAGGAGTTGCTCGGTGACCTGATCAAGTCGGCAGGATCAAAATCCATACTGGTCCCGACGCCGGGATTTGCCGTCAAATGGACATTGGCAACGCTGGATTGGTTCAACATGCCGATCATGGATCCCGAGCAATACATGATTGCCGATGAGTATTGTGTCCGAGATACGACCGCCATCAAGAAAGATTTTGGCTGGTCTCCAAAATACCGTGACGAAGACATGCTCAAGGATGCTTACGCGGAATATCGACGCGCAGTTGATGCAGGTGTCGATGTGGGTAACTCAACCGTTGTTGCAGCTGAATAGGATATTTTATGCTTGATTTTTTGAAGTCCAAGAAGAAACAGGTTGCAAGGGCAGGCGCGCCAGAAACGCACATCGTGCCGCATATTGCGGGTCCGGTTGAAAAGCCGGATCTGATTTCGGTTGAAGAAGCCAAGGCCATGAGCGTTGAAAAGATGACCGATCTTTTCAAAGCACACTACAATCCCGGTCAATTGCACTTCATGAAACTGCTGGGATTTCACAAGGTGAAAATCGAGCGCGCCGAAGGCATGTTCTACTATGATCAGAACGACCGACCAATCCTTGATTTCTTTGGTGGGTTCGGATCGCTTGCTGTGGGTCACAACAATCCCCGTATCATTGCAGCGCGCAAGAAATTTCAGGAAGAACAACGCCATGAAATCGCGATGGCTTTTATGAGCCAGTATGCGACAGCATTGGCACACAATATCGCCGCGGTTTCGCCAGGCGATCTGGATATGGTGTTTCTGGGTTCATCAGGCTCAGAGGCAATGGAGGCAGCGCTCAAAGTCTGTGAGAGAGCGGCTGGGCCAGACCGTTCCATGGTGCTGTTTGCCGAGAATTCATTCCACGGCAAAACAAAGGGTGTCTTGTCCTACACGGATGGGCCGCTCTATCAAGGCGAATTCAAGTTGCTGCACAATGGCGTGAAGGTCCCCTTTGGCGATATTGATGCAATAGAGGCTGCGTTTAAAGCTCACCCGGAGATTGGGACCGTGTGCCTTGAAACCATTCAGGGCGGAGGTGGTATCAACACCGCGCCGGCTGAATTCTGGCAGCGCTTGCGCGCACTGTGCGACAAGCACGACGTGCTCTGGCTAGCGGACGAAGTGCAATGTGGTGTTGGTCGAACCGGACGTTTCTATGCGTTTGAGCACTACGGCGTGGTTCCAGATGTAACAGCGATTGCCAAATCGCTGGGCGGCGGCAAATGCGCCATGGCAGCGATGATTGCCCGTACCGAGATCTACATGAAAGCCTATGGCACGCCGAAAACCGCCCTCATTCACGCTGCTGCTACGTTCGGTGGCATCGGCGAGGGATGTATTACCGCTATGGAAACGATCAACACGCTGTACGAAGACGGATTGATCGATAACGCCGCCGAGACCGGTGCCTATCTGAAATCGGAATTGCAGCGATTGCAGTCGAAATATCCCGACATCATCAAGGATGTACGTGGGCAGGGATTCATGGTCGGTTTGGAATTTCAGGACTTCAGCCAGACCTTGCCGGCCGTGATGCGTCCCGCCGTTGCAGTGCTTGATGACAAGCTCAAGGGATCGCTTTCGGGCTTTATCGGTGCGTTGCTCTTGCGCGACCATAATGTGCTGGTTGCATTTACCGAGTACAACCGCAATGTCATTCGCCTGCTGCCACCGCTGGTCTGCACCAAGGAAAATGTCGATCAACTTATCACGGCCATGGATGCACTGATGAGCAAGGGCGTGGTGATGATTGTCAAAGACTTCATCGCAGCCCAGGTCGTTGAAAAAAAGCCGAAGAAGAAGGCGGCCTGACCTAACAGAACGGAACCGGCTTCCTTGGGTCCCGGCCAGCGCTTCACCACACATTTGAACCGCTGGCACTACCATGGCCTTGTAAATACAAAGCAAACCAGCGCCATGAATTCACAGAGTGGCGACGTTTTACTTCCATTGCGCCTGGATGCGCGGGTGGATCAACGCACTATGGCACTCTGAAACAACCACTTCCTTGTGGTCGGTTAGTGCGGGTCCATAGATGTTGGACAGCATTTTTATGTTCGACGTGTAGGGACAGCGCGGAAACAGGATAATGTCCGTGTCTGCCAGTGCTTCAGCCTCGCCATCACGCATCTTCTTGACGGTGCGGGTCGGATCCGCTCCGATCGCAACATGTTTTGGTGCCTGCTTGTTGAGCAGATAGGCAAACGGATTGGTAAAATCCATATTCATCACAGTGCTGTATTCAAGGCCCTCAGCTTCTCGTTTCAGCAGTGCGGTCACGGCCTTATCAACATTGATCGCCCAACTGGCCTGATAGGCAAAATCCTGGAACAGGACAAACTCGGGCAGTTGTCCGAGTTCAGCGTAGTGCATCATCGCGTCGGGGTATTTCAACCAGTGTTCACGCAGTTCGACTTCGCGCTCGATCAGGAAAATTCGAACCATGATATCGCCCATTGATTTGAGAT
>JAHEJF010000229.1 GCA_024639025.1 Ahrensia sp.
CGGCAGGTGAGCTTATGGAAAATCGGGCTGAGTTGCTCAACCAGTTCGTGGCGCAAAATGTCGACAGACTTGCAAGGAG
Organism: Ahrensia sp.; assembly: GCA_024639025.1. Taxonomy (GTDB): domain Bacteria; phylum Pseudomonadota; class Alphaproteobacteria; order Rhizobiales; family Rhizobiaceae; genus Ahrensia. The sequence goes on from JAHEJF010000229.1 coordinate 80, forward strand.
CATCCTGCGGGAAACATCGGTTGGCAACGACCCATCATCTGGGCCGCAAGGAGATGGCTACTCTGCGCTCATGCAGATGTTTGACCTTGATGATAGTGCGCTGGATACGTCGGCAACCCTGCTGCAGTCCTTGAGCAAAGAAGCACCAAATCCACTTTACGACAGCCTTCTCGCCTACAGCGACACATTCAGAGTTGGCGAGAATGTCGGTTCAAAAATCGACTCGTTACACGAGTTGACCTGGGAGCGGACACAAAATGCGCTCAAACAAGATACATTCAATGCAATAGCACTGGCCTCAACAGGGCATGTACTTGGTTATATGTTCGGCAAGCACGAAATGGCTGCCGAATTGTTCAAGAAAGCGATCCAATTGAACCCGACCCAGGCATTTGTTTGGGACCATCTTGCTTTGCATTGTTTGTATACTGGGAGGCTGGACCAGGCTGAGGACGCGTCTCGGCGCGCCGTCAGCCTGGGCGCCTACAGTCCTCTGAAATACTCCTACGAAACGACTTCATGCATGATCGCCTCGCTGCGCGGACAGCACGAACGCGCCGTGGCGCTGGGAATGAGTGCCTTGTCCAAGCAACCCCGGTTTACCGCTGCTATGCGATATACTTTGGCATCCTGCGGACATTTGAAACGCTTTGACCAAGCAGAAAAAATTGCTGGCCAGCTCAAACTGGCCGACCCCGAGTTTTTTGACAGAGGCACGCAGAAGCAACGTTTCCGCCTTCCGCTACCCAATGCTGAGGAACATGTGCTGACCGGTGTGCAGCGCGCCGGTTATTAGGAGTAACCATGACTGACCTGAATATATTAACTGAGCATCGATTTGTCGTGACCACAAGCGCCCTTGTTTTGGCACGGGAACCCCAGGATGCGGGAGAGGGCGGCGGTGGCGGCACCGAAATCTCCGCCATGTCAGTTGCTGGTGGCGCGTTGTCGTCAATGCTGGCTCTGAACCGTAGCGCCAGCAACGCTATGAACCGCAACCGCAACCGCAACCGAAATCGTAACAGGAATCGGAATCGCAACCGAAATAGGAATCGCAACCGAAACCGAAACCGAAACCGAAACGAGATTGGTGGGGATGACTATTCATTGGGATTGGAGCCTTGGCGCGAGCGCAGGGAGTTGCACAAGGAATATGACAAGTGGATTGATTTGCCCGTTACTTTTCCGCCGACTGCCACTCAACTGCGCCTTCAGACCATTGAGCTGTTAAAGAAACAATATTTGAGAACGGACCCGCGCCAGGCTGGACGCGTCGAGGAGATCTACCGCGAAAGCGGCATGGATCTGTCGGGTTATCTGCGGCCGTTGGGTATCGAAGAAGAAGGCGGTTATGACGCGACTATCGGCCTGGTTCTGCTGGTTCTGGCACTGTGTGATGAAATTGGTTTGACATACAAGGAACGGTTCAGCGTTGCGCGACCCAACCAGGTTGAACCGCGCCTGCGTCCGATCCTGGCCAATCCGGCGCACGCATCTTACCCAAGCAATCACTCATTCCAGTCATTTTCAGTTGCCTTCATCTTCTCACGCATGCTGCCCGAGCATCCTGCCAGCACCGAGCTGTTTCGATCGGCGCGGCGCATTGCCGAAAACAGGGAGTGGGCCGGTTTGCATTATGCGGCCGATACTGAGGCTGGGCACGACTTGGCAAGAATGGTCGCCCCCGTGTTGGAGCGTGTCTGCAAACGGCAGATGTTGGCAGCACTGAGAGAATGGATTTAACGATGAGTACGACGACCGGTAAACAAATATATGCCAACTACAACGCCCTTTGGCATCTTCAAACCATGGGTGTGCTTGACAGTGACCAGAGTCCCAAAGGCTGGACATTGCCGGATCCCAAGCAGAAAAAGACACGCGTCGCCGTGATCGATACGTCCGTTGCCGTTGATCACCCATGTCTGAAAGATGCGATCAACCGGGATCTTGCGATCGATTTGTTTTCGTCACCATTGGGAACGTTCCCCTACCAAGGCGAAGATGCAACCATACAGATACCCGATCTGAATCTGTTGACAGATGTGACTCAGGCTTTGCCTGAAATCCAGAACATCTTCGTTCAGCTTCAGGATCGCCTGAGTGACGGAAGTTCGGCTCGCTACAAGGGTATTGAGCCCATGACATCTGCCGCATTTTCCAATCACGCTACCGCAATTGTCGGTTTGGTCGGCGCAAGGCCGGTCATCGAAAAAGTGTCGCCCGATTACAGTCAGAGTGGCACCGATGAGGTTGAATTTCCCTTACCCTATATGGGCGCGGATCCCACGTGCGAGATTGTGCCAATTTCCACCAATTTCGATGATGATCCGGAAATGATGATTGTCGCGTTTCTGTATGCTGAACTCATCAACGCTGACGTGATCTTGTTACCGAGGGATATCCCTGACCCCCAGCGAACAGAACCCGAGCTCAATCAGGAAACCGTTGATGGAATTCCGCTGGGCGACGCGGTGACACAGGTGTATGTCACCGAACGGCAAAAACTGCTTTGGGAAGAGCTGGCCCAGCTCATTGTCAATATTTCCCAGAAACGCCCGATCGTGTGCGCGGCTGGCAACAGTCAGGAAGAGGCAGCCATTTATCCGGCTAATTTGGCATCAGATCACAACGGCATTATCTCGGTGGGCGCGGTGAATGCTAAAGGTCATCGCAGCGGATTCTCCGGTTTGAAGAATCTGACAGTAATGGCACCGGGCAATGACAGCGAACTGTTTGATCGCCATGAAGTGCGGCTGGATGAACAGGATTTTGAATACACGGAAACAGGCGTTCCCCCGGTCAATGAGAACGAGAAATATTCGCACTTTGACATCATCTCAACCGATGTCCCCGGTAAGTTCGGCTATTCATTCAGCCCGTTTGACGCCGATGAGCCTGAAGATGGATTGCGTGAATTTGGATCCTATTTCTGCCGGTTCGGAGGAACTTCGGCTGCATCGGCCCTTGTCGCCGGCTTCATATCGCTGGGTGTAAGCACCGGTGCGGTGGCGAGCCAGGCAGGGGGTGTGATGACCAAGAGCTGGTTGCTTTCCAAATGCGAGCAACTCAGTGATGGCGATCAGACCTTTGCATTTCCGGTTTGGTCGGGCTCGGCCTCGTTCCCTGATAGTTAGGGTCAGGTCCCGCTTAATCGAATCGCCGGCGCCGAAGTATTGGTGCTTCGCTTTAAAATTTTGGATAAAACACAAAACCGATTGGCCGGCAGACCTGAAAGTCTCGCCGGCAATCTCTTGTGCACTTTTGCACAGTTTACCAAGAAATAATCCTGTTTTGTGGCATTATTGATGTTTTAGCCCTCGTCTGGTCTTTTATGTGTGATGCAAAAATAGAAATCGCAGGTATTGGCACTGGGGCGTGAGTCGATGAGAACCGAACCGATGACTTTTGAGCAGATTGCAACACCGATGCACGACCATGTGGACATGGAGAATCAGTCAGCTCCGGACGATGAAGTCCTGCCGCCAATTCCGGCAGCGGAAGTGCTGCGCGCAGAGTTCATAGAGGCCATGGGCATTGGCGCCGATGATTTGGCGCACTTTATCGCCTCGGAACCCGCCATCATTGAGCAGATCCTCAATCGTGAAATTGGACTGTCGAACGATTTGGCGCAGCGTCTGGGAAACACGTTTGGACTGGGCGAAACCTTTTGGACTGAAATGAGAGCCAAATACGGTTCTGAACAAGTTGCATTTGACGAACTCAAGGATGAACTGCTCCAGGACTACGAAACCGGCATCAAACAAAATAGCAAGGCCCCGAGCTGAAGTTTTCAGGTGGCAGCCGCTCAATGACAACAGAGAGTTTCAGTCTTCACCTGAAACGCTGGCACGGATTTTGACATTGAAAAAATTGGATAAATCCGGGTTCCGTGATTCCATCAAAGGCTGACAGAGTCTATCCATCAAACAGGGGCAAAGTATGCGGAAAACTGTCTTACTACTGACCATATGTGTTTTGGCGCCTGCACCGGCATGGGCCGATTGCGCTGGCGAAATTGGCACTCTGTTCGATGGTGGGGCCTGGGATCCGTTTGTGCGGGAGAACCGGCGCGAGACCACCATATTGCGCAAACCTGACGGTACCGATACGCAAACATCCGATGTGCTGTGGGACGGCCCGTTTCGCTCCATAAACTGCACTGCCAATGGCTGTTTTATGGCTATCGGTGTTGCGTCATGGACCGGTCCATCCTTTGATGGGCCATGGTCGAGATCAAATAACACCGGCACCCATGATCCCGAGGAGTTTGTGCGCGGAACCAATCAACGACTGGCCGCGTCTGTCAGCGACGTCGAATGTCTTGGTGAAGTGAAACTTGGAGAGCAAACCACCCAGCTCTATCGGTTTTTTTCAAAGCCCGAGCCCAACGAATACGGATCGTGGTGGGGTGGGAATTACTCGGTATGGGTCGATCAGGCCAAAAACCGGATCCTAAAAATCGAACTGGCAGATGGCATTGCCAGTTGGGCGCCAGAAGCAACACAAGATGTTCAGGTGACAACGAT
>JAHEJF010000230.1 GCA_024639025.1 Ahrensia sp.
GTCACGCCGCGGTGGTGGAAACCTGATTGCCAAGGCTCCTTCAAGCTTTGCAGCGCCAAAAACCAGCAGCATTGCTTCCATGCCGCTTTCCAAATTGCCTCGTCCAGTTTTTGCTGCACGTGCTGTTCCACAGCCGGTTCAAGCGCCTGAAACGGCACCAGCAGCTGTCGCCTATGCCCCCACCCCGCGTCCCAAAGCCAACGTGGCCGATACGATCACGACCGCTTCGATCAAACCACGCAGCGGTTGGATTATCCAGATTGCCGCGCTTGAAAGCCAGCAGGAAGCGCTTGACTACTTGCGCACCGCACAAGCCAAAGCCAACCCGGTTCTGGGCAATCGCGATCCCTATATCGAAGTATTTCAGAAAGGCACTATCACATACCACCGTGCCCGCTTCGCCGGTTTTTCATCCAAGTCCGAGGCATGGAACACATGCTCAAACCTCAAGAAATATCAGTATGACTGCATGGCTTATCAAAACTAGGCCGCAACAACGAAATTTCTGACCAAGTTAGTAGTAGTATCAGGATCATTCGCTATGAGTTCGCATCAGAAAGTCTTTAGCCTCGTTAATCCGTTGCGCAAGAAAGGCGCTGCCTCCGACATCCGGGTGGACGCGCTGCATCAGGCCACGATGCGCCTTGCGGATCTCCGCAACGGTCGCTCCAGGCTCAAGGCCAAGGATCTGGTAAGCCTCTTGCTCTGTCATGGCGCCCGCATTAGCCGGGCCAGTGCTCCGCGTGCCCGGATCAGCATCAAAGTCCTCACGCCAGTTCGGAATGCGGCGGTCAAGATACGCCTCCAATAGCTGCGCACTTTCCTCATCGTCAGCCGTTTCGGCGGCCAGCGTCATCAGCGCCTCTTCATCCAGATCATCAAGAACTGCGCCTTCAAACGTGCCAGCAAGCACAACGCCGTTCATGGCACCTGTTTCATGGTCTAACATCATTTCCAGGCTGGCACTGCGCACAGTTGATTTCTGACCCGGCGCGCGCTTGACGCCACCGCGATTGATAGAGCGCAGGCCGATAGAAATGGCAAATATCACCAGCGGAATACCAATGCTGAAGCGGCCAGTCATGGACAGGATTATGCCCGCCGCTCCCATAACAATGGGACCAGACATGCGTAAAAGATTTGCTATGTGTTGGGGCTTTGCCGACAGGAAATAGCTCACTGCCAGGGCGCTGAAACCCAGAATTGCAATCATGGCAAGCAGTGTGTTCATTGTCCCTACCCGCTGTTCTCACTCATTTTTTCAATCAAAAGCCGATCAGTCTTCTGTCCACGTAGTTTGAGCGCCTTTATGCCGCCAGTGGCATAGACCGCGATGGATGACAGCAATTGCCGAAGCACATCGGGCGAATTGCGATCAAAACGGAACCAACCGCCTCTGCTCAATCTGGCAACTTCCTTGTACACGATTTCAACATGCGGATCGCCGCCTTCCTGGAACATGAATATCGGCACATTGTGCAATCCAAGTTGGCCGGCCGCATGGCCGATGTCGTCGGCATTCTCTTCCACCGCATCACCAATGTAGATCAGTGCATTGACCTTTGCGCGGCCATGCTCCTTGGCCGCATGTTTGAGAACCTTCTCGATTTGGGTGTGCCCGGCGCGGCACTCTATCCCGCTCATCATTTTGGCCAATTCATCGCCGGACTTGGCCCAGCGAGAAGCCCTGCACTCGCCATGCCCGCGAAAATAGACGAGCTGCATGGACAGCGCTTTTTTGGAGGCGACGGATTTAAACATCTCTGCCTGAATGCCGCACGCCAAATCCCAAGTCGGTTGGCGGCTCATCGTTGCATCGAGCGCCAACATGACACGGCCGGAACCGCCGTTGTCGGCGGCGCGCTTCGCAGCAGCGAGAAAAGCATCCACCTCTGCACGCTTCGACACTGGAGCGGCTGCGCGCTCAGGCCTCTTCTTTACATTTGCCGTTTCACCGGCAGGGCTGATGGACTTTTTGTTCATAACCATAAGATGGCATCTGATCTGCGTGAAGCAAGTCTGAAAAGCACTCTGGACTGCACATTTGCGTGTGCAGGGCTTAATCTGCAAAGATATCTGGCACTTTGATAACAGGTCGTTCCTGGCTCAGCCAGCGCTTGCGGGTTGCCGCGCGTTTGAGCCCCAAGTCGTCGATTGGCAGGCGCATGGCCGTTATCAGTGAACGAACCTCATTGCGCGCGGTCAGATGAGACATTGACAGTTTCGCACCACCAGTTGTTTCCTCGGTTTCATCCAGCGCGGTCAGGCCTTTAAAGAAACTCTCTCTGAATACTACGCGTTCAGCTATACCATTAGCAAATCTGAAGCCCAATCGCATCGACAAGTCGCGGAGGCATTCATCGACCCGACGCTCATTGCGTGATGAAATTGACGCCATCCTGTTGCGCAGCACAATCCAATCGAGAATGCCTTCGCCTTGGGTCTGGCGGAACCTGCGCGCATCACGCACAGATGCGGCGTATTGCGCCAAGCCCTCAATCTCAAGCGTTTCGGGATTGATGTTGGCCAGCACGTCGAAATCCATGAAACTGTCATTGACCGGCGTAACCAGAGTGTCGGCCTGCCTGTGCGCGGCTGTAGACAGTTTGGTATAAGAGCCAGGCGTATCGATGATGATGAAATCATAGATTTCGCGCCAATCATCAAGAACCTTCTCAAATGCCAGCGTGGTGCGCGACTCATCTGCTTCATACAAAGCAGCAGCCTCGTGCTGGAGTTGGTAATGGGCAGATGTCTCGATCTGCTTGCCGGTTCGTTCCATCCAGCGGCGTCGGTATTCATTGTAGCGGGTGAGTGATCGCTGGCGCGTATCAAGGTCAACGGTCGCAACGCGAAAACCCAGACGCAACAAGCCAACAGCCACGTGCATTGCGGTGGTTGATTTGCCAGAGCCGCCCTTCTCATTGCCGCACACGATGACATGACAATGGTCCAGCCTGCGCGGACGTTCCAAGACAACTTCTGTAAACTCAAAATGCATCAAACACGGGCCAATTCGTATCCAGACCCCAAACCTACCCAAATCTGCTTGGTAAACAAAATATTAAATGTCAAGTTGGTTACCTGATACAGATTGTTTCAAATGCAGCATGAAAGGCAGAAAATACAATTCCCGGATTAGATCAATCCGAGCGTTGCAAGTTCTTTCCTGAGCTCTTCAGGCATTTCTGAAACTGCAGTTTCACCTGCGCCCAAATCGCGTGGCGTGTCTTCCTGCTTGTAATAGCGCCAGCCCTGGAACGGGCGTTTGGGCTGCTGCGCTGTCAGGATCAAATTGGGTTTCATCACGATACGGCAGCGTGATATTCCTTCATTGTCCTTGAAAGTGCGCAGATCAATGATCTCTTGCCGACATTGCACGCGGCTCTTGATGACCCAGTACAAAGAGCCCTGACCGATAATTTCATCGGCGCGTTTGGGTGACATGCGGGTTGTATGCACCATCTCGACGGGCTCGCCGTCGGCAATCAGGGCCATTGAGCGTCGCTCGATGCTGGCTTGGAGTTGCTCGACTGTTTCCACGCCGACGCATAATTTGATCAGGTTCAAGGCCATGGGCTAAAATTGGCGTTGCCGGGCTCAAGGTCAATGCCGTGCTCACAAGCTCCACAGATCAAAGCTCTTTTTACTTAGCATTCCACCAGATTAACAGCCAGGCCGCCAAGGCTGGTTTCCTTATATTTCTCGTTCATGTCGCGTCCTGTCTGGCGCATCGTCTCAATACAGGCGTCCAGTGAAACAACATGCGCACCATCGCCCATCATGGCCAGAGACGCGGCGGTAACAGCTTTAACAGCGCCCAGACCATTGCGTTCGATACAGGGAACCTGAACAAGGCCAGCGACTGGATCGCATGTCATGCCCAAATGGTGTTCGAGCGCAATTTCAGCCGCGTTTTCAATCTGTTCCGGCGTACCGCCCATAATTGCAGCCAACCCTGCCGCGGCCATGGCAGAGGCTGAACCCACTTCGCCCTGGCAGCCAACTTCGGCGCCCGAAATCGAGGCATTGTGCTTGATCAAACCACCAATGGCGGCAGAGGTTAGAAGAAAGGTTCTGATGTCCTCCTGCGTCACGGAATCATGGAACTGGGTGACATATTTCAACACGGCCGGTACAACGCCCGCCGCGCCGTTGGTCGGCGCAGTGACAATGCGGCTTCCCACGGCATTTTCCTCGTTCACCGCCATGGCATACACATTCAGCCAATCATTGGCTTCAAGCGGATTATAGCGGTTGGATCTGCGACGTTCGCCCAATTGTTCCGCCAGTTTTGCCGCGCGTCTTTTCACTTTCAACCCGCCCGGCAGTATCCCTTCTGCATGAATGCCGCGTTCGATGCATTCTTCCATTGCGTTCCAGATATCATCCAGACCGTCATTGAGCTTCTGGGAGTCGACCCTGGTCAGTTCATTAGCCTGCTTCATCTGGGCGATGGATTTTCCGGATTTGCGTGCCATTTCAAGCATTTCTTTACTGTTCTTGAAGGGAAATGGCGCGCCGGGATCATGCGGCGGTGCAGGCGCAGTCTCAATCCGCGACAACTCTTCCTCGGTGACCACAAAGCCGCCGCCAATTGAATA
>JAHEJF010000231.1 GCA_024639025.1 Ahrensia sp.
ATATGGGATTGATTGAAGACGCCCAGGAGGCGGCGAAAATATCCGCTGAGATCGGATACCCGGTAATGATCAAGGCCTCTGCTGGTGGCGGCGGCAAGGGCATGCGGATCGCCTGGAATGATGAGGAAGCGCGCGACGGTTTTGAACGATCAAAATCCGAGGCAGCTTCAAGTTTTGGCGATGACCGGATCTTCATTGAAAAGTTTGTCGAAGAACCGCGCCATATCGAAATTCAGGTGCTGGCTGATGCGCATGGCAACTGCGTTTATCTTGGTGAGCGGGAATGCTCGATCCAACGGCGCAATCAAAAGGTGATCGAGGAAGCGCCGTCTGTTTTTCTTGATGCCAAGACCCGAAAGGCGATGGGGGAGGAGTCTTGCGCGCTTGCCAAGGCTGTTGATTACCAAAGCGCAGGTACCGTTGAGTTCATTGTCGACAAGAATCGGAAATTCTATTTTCTGGAAATGAACACACGGTTGCAGGTTGAGCATCCAGTAACCGAACTGATCACCGGTTATGACCTGGTCGAGCAGATGATACGTGTGGCTGCTGGCGAAAAGCTGTCAATCGCCCAAAAGGACGTGAAACTCAATGGATGGGCGGTTGAAAGCCGGGTGTATGCTGAAGATCCGGTGCGTGGCTTTTTGCCCTCTATCGGTCGCCTGACAAAGTATCGTCCCCCAGCACAAACAAGTAACAAGGGTCTGGTGGTTCGCAACGATACCGGTGTCTATGAGGGCGCTGAGATTTCGATGTATTATGATCCCATGGTCGCGAAATTATGCACCTGGGCACCGGACAGGGACGCGGCGATTGAAGCGATGCGGGTTGCGCTGGATGGATTCGTGATTGATGGGATTGCACACAACATTCCATTTCTGGCGTCGCTCATGGCACATCCGCGTTGGCAGGAAGGTGCTTTGACGACCAACTTTATTGCCGAAGAATACCCCGATGGGTTTATTCCCGCCGAGCCTAGTCAAAAAGAGGCAAAAACACTCGCAGCGATTGCCGTTTCCATAGAAAACCTGCGCCAGAAAAGGCTGGGTGCCGACCATCGCGAAGACTGGGTCGTCAAAATCAATGACACCTATATCGATATGTCCGGCGAGGGCGGTGTTGAAACTGATTACAAGCTTGGTTCGCTTTACTGGCGAGGCCAGATCGGTGGCGAGGACATCGTTGCGCAGATACGTCAGGCGAAGAACGCGCTGAAGCTGGAGTGGCGCGGGTTGAGCGTGACCGCACAGGTCATGCGGCCAAAAATCGCCGAATTGGACAAGCTGATGCCCGAGGTCAAGGGTTTGGATACTGCCAAATATCTGCTCTGTCCGATGCCTGGTCTGGTGGTTTCTCTTGATGTTGAAGAAGGCCAAAGCGTGCAAGCTGGCGATACATTGGCAATCATCGAAGCCATGAAAATGGAGAATGTACTGAGTGCCGAGCGTGACGGCATTGTTAAGAAGGTCAATGCTGGACCTGGCCAAAGCCTGGCTGTTGACGAGATTATTCTCGAATTTGAATAGCGGCATTTAACGGGCGAGCGAAACGCATAATCAATAAGTTTGCGCTAAAAGACTGCTTCAATCGGAGTCGTCTTATTGCAAAACTTCCTGCTTTTGGGTCTGGTCTTGTTGCTGATGTGGGTCGTCATGTCAGCACCCGTTGGATTGCGGACGATCCAACGCACCATCCGGGTCCACGGTCCACTGGCAGACGTCAAACAGGCGCTGCATCCCTTTGGTGCGGACTTTACTTGGAACCAGGCTGTGAGTGCCGTCGAGAAATACGACGCCCAGAGCGGCAAGATGATCACGACGCATTCGGACCGTTCCGGCGGCTGCATTGAGCGCGATTTTTCGCTTCAGGACAGTGGTAATGAATGGCGCACCCACTTTACCAGTGACACATCTCTGGCGCAGGATTTCTGGAAAGATCATGTGATGACGACGCATCTGCATGCTGTCGCAGACAATGTAACCGATGTCACCATATCGGAGACTGATCGATATCGCGGTGTGGCGTTCCTGGTATACCGGTTCTTTTCGCTACGGCGCCAGGCGCTGAAACTGAAAATATGGATCGAGGAGCGACGTTTCAAAAAGGGCGGCATCTTTGAAAAGCCATCGACCCAATTGGGCATGGCCGCGCTTTCCTGTTTTCTGCTCTGGCCGATGTTTGGTCTGACCAAAGACGGCTTTTTTCTCTCGGCCATGCTGACGCTGGTTGTGAGTCTGCATGAAATTGGCCACATTATTGCCTTTCGCATGATGGGCCATAAAGAGGCGCGGATGATTTTCATCCCGATTCTGGGTGGTATTGCGATGGGCGGCAGACCCTATGACCGACATTTTGAGATCGCGTTCTCGGCTTTGATGGGGGCCGGGTTTTCTGCGTTTCTGATGGCACTTACGGTGCTTTGTGCGCATGTGCTGCAACCAGAAATAGCGCCATTTGCCTGGCACGGTTTTATCGTTTTTGCCTTGATGGGGGCTTTGTTCAATCTCGGAAACCTCATTCCGGTCTGGAAATTTGACGGTGGGCAGGTGCTGCGCCAGGTGTTTCGTTCGCGCGCCGGATTGGCAGTTGGCTCGTTCGTGTTGCTCAGCTGGTTTTTCGCGGTCGGATACACGCTGGGCGTGCCCAGCCGGGCGTTGATCATCGTGGGAGTTGTTTTTGCCTTGCTGAGCCTGATGACATCAAAGGGCGGCGTGAAGCCCAAAAACCCGCTCACACCCATGTCGATGCGGGAGCGCCTGGCAATATTGCTGGCTTTTGCGGCGGTGTTTGCCACGCATTCCTTCGTGCTGATTTGGAGCGCCGAGCGTTTGTTGGTCTGAGACTAGATTCTGTGTTCTTTTGATGGATTTTCGGCGCCCGGATTTATCCAATTTTTTCATTGCCCAAAACCGCGCCAGCGTCTCAGTTGAAGACTGAATCGCTCTAGGGATCGAGCGCGCCGAATTGGGCTTCGAACTGTGATTTCAACGCGCTATCGAGATCTTCCATGGTTACAGGAAGCCCCAGATCGACCAGGCTGGTTACCCCGTGTTGACTGATGCCGCAGGGAACAATGCCATCATAATGGCTCAAATCGGGTTCTACATTGATGGAAATTCCATGAAATGACACCCATTTCCTCAACCGGATGCCGATTGCCGCAATCTTGTCTTCTGCAATTGTGCCAGGCAACTGGCTCTTTTTCTCGGGACGCTGAACCCAAACACCAACCCTGTCTTCTCGCCGCTCACCCTTGATATTGAATTGATCGAGCGTGCCAATAATCCATGCTTCAAGCGCTGAAACAAATGCGCGGACATCCTGCCGACGGCGCTTCAAATCGAGCATGACATAGGCGACGCGTTGACCCGGACCATGATAGGTGTGTTCGCCGCCGCGACCGGTTTCAAAGACAGGAAAGCGATTGGGGTCCACCAGGTCTGAGTCCTTGGCGCTGGTTCCTGCTGTGTAAAGCGCGGGATGTTCGACCAGCCACACCATTTCGGACGCATTGTTATCGCGAATTTCGGCAACCCGCTGCTCCATAAGGGCGACGGCATGATCATACTCGGTAAGCCCGGGTTCAACCCGCCATTCAATCGGTCGCGATTGACCGTCGGAAGGCCAAAACGGGTGATCCGCACCAAGTTGATCGCGTGTGATTGTTGCTGCGTCGGTCATGAACAATAGATGGCGGAAGCGCCGTTGATTTGCAAGGATTGGCAAGAAGGGTGTTGGTGCGGTCGAGAAGACTCGAACTTCCACGGGGGTTAGCCCACAGCGACCTCAACGCTGCGCGTCTACCAATTCCGCCACGACCGCACCCAATTGGTTGGCTTGTCAACCAATCTTGGTAGAAGCCGGTGCAAGCACCGGCTTTGGGCGCATAGCAAAGGCTGATGCGCTTCACAAGTCGCTCTTGGGCTTTTTTAGGGAATTGTTGAGGCTTGGCGCCTATCTGAGACTTTACTCGGCTTGGGCAATTGCCTAAATGAGCCGTGTTGAGACAACCCACCCGCAATCGTGCGCGGGACTGGAACAGGAGAGACGACCATGGCCGACGCCATTTCCCTTACATTTCCCGATGGTTCTGTACGTGATTATCCCGCAGGTACAACTGGCCGGGATGTTGCTGATGGTATTTCCAAATCATTATCGAAGAAATCTGTTGCGATTGCCATTGATGGTGTGTTGCGCGATCTGACCGATGAGGTGAGTGCTGGTGCGATCGAGATTGTGACCCGGTCTGATGACCGCGCGCTGGAACTCATTCGGCATGATGCCGCCCATGTGATGGCCGAAGCCGTGCAGGAGTTGTTTCCGGGCACGCAGGTCACCATCGGTCCGGTAATCGATAATGGTTTTTTCTATGATTTCAAACGCGACAAACCCTTCACCGAAGAGGAATTGCCGCTGATCGAAAAGAAAATGCGCGAGATCATTCAGCGCAACCAGCCTTTCTCCAAGGAAATCTGGAGCCGCGACGAGGCCAAAAAAGTCTTTGCCGAGAAAGGCGAAGATTACAAAATCGAACTGATTGATGCCATTCCCGGCGATGAAGATCTGAAGATCTATTTTCAGGGCGACTGGTT
>JAHEJF010000232.1 GCA_024639025.1 Ahrensia sp.
GCAAGCGGTAAATCGTCAATGCCTACAAACGAATAGTCATATATGATGGATTTTTGGCCAAAGAAAATACCGCCATCAAAACTCATTTCGTCCATCCGGGTAATCTCATCCACCATCATTGGCAGTTCTTGATTGCTCACAAGCGTTTCCCGCCTGAACACGACCTGTTCAATGATCGGAATGATGACCAGTACAGAGATCGGAATCGAGACCACAACCAACGCGACGGGAGCAAATCGCTGTTTGAAGACTAGCATGCCTGTGCCACCAAAAAGCAGCCCAACTGCAGTCAAGATCACCCAGTGCGGAATATCTGCGAAGCTCATGCGATACTACCTCGTCGGTACTATCTTACTCTTAAGCACCGGTGTGTAGCAAATGCCTGTGGTCAGAGACGGATGAGTATTCGACCTGCTTTGTGCAGCCCTGCTGTTCTATGATCATTGAGCAAGCAAACGCAGGGGACGGCCATGACACGCATCATTGCAATCGAACTCATCGCCAATTTTGCAGCGCACATGGCAGCTCATGCATATGGCAAAACCAATGATAATTCGAACGATAGCGATCGTTCGTTCAGCTACAATTTTTCATCGATCGAAAAGGTTGCAGAATAGGAGCCAGAGATAGGGCGCCCTACCCTTTCAGCGCTTCAATCTGGAATACGAACTGTCTCGACCAAGATAATTCTTTGAATTGAATTGCGGGTCACGCAAACAACAAACTCCAAGATCATCGCATTGTCGCCCTTGATCACCCCCAACACGCGACACGGCATCCAGTCCTTGGATTTTTCATCAATATACTCAGCATCATAATTATCTACTGCAATCATATTGGTCATCAATCGTCTCCCGAATTGTGACGTCATTCTAGCAGCAAACGCTGAGCGTCGCGACTGATCACAAATTACAAATGTGTAGAACGGTTAAATTTGTCCACTCCAAAGCCCAGTTTGGCGCAGCATTGATCATTCAAGCAAACGCTTTCCGTTGCAATAAGTAGCTGAATTTATTTACATTTATGCACTGAAGTACGCATGCAACAGCGGAACCACCTCAGCGCTGCTTTGCATTGCGCTGCAGCCATTTATGAATAATTAACCATAGTCGTCTCCAATACCGATGAGAATACCAAAGTAGTGGAATTGGAGCGCACTGCACGTCTTGGCAAAATTTCCATATTAGGTTGGAGAGTTCATCTTGGCTAAAAACTTGCCACGAGTAGCAATCACTCATCTGTTTGTCGTTGTCACATTAACGGGCTGCTTGCAGTCGGTAGGCAGCATACAATCACCTTTGGGGATCGCCAGAGACTACCAGATCGATAACAACAACTCGACCAAAACGATCCGTTATGACCAAGGCGGCAAGATCGTCAGATACGCATTGGATGTCGCGCGAACCCGCCGCTTGGGGCAGACAGTTCGCTTTTCCGGCAGATGTGATTCAGCCTGTACGCTCTATTTGAGCCTTCCTGAAAACCAAATCTGCCTGATGCCCGGCGCTTCCTTCGGCTTTCATGCGCCCTATGGATCAAGCACCCACCAGAACGAAATGGCCAGGGATTACATGATGAAAAAATACCCGCAATGGGTTAGAGATTGGCTGGCAGCAAATGGCGGGCTAAAGGCAAATATCAGAAGAATTAGACACGCTACTGCCAGAAAGCACGTGAGAGCCTGCAAGGATACCATTGACGCCTAATGCTAGTCCCGGTCTCGTTCATTCACAGCAGCTGAATTGGTACGTCAAATCCTGAAGAACGAGAAACGTTTCTTGGTGTTGGCACATGGCTTCAAGAATCTGCTCGCACAGGCATAATCCATGCGTTCGATGCATTTTTTCAGGCCACCATTGGTCTTGATCCAGGATCGCACCCAGCTTGGGTACTTCCGGAGCATATAGCGAGCAGCCGTTGCATTGGATGATTTCCCAGATCCATAGGAAAGGTGAAAGCCAAACGACGCGCCCTTCTAAATGCAGAGCTTTCTCTTGGGCATAGACAGAAACAACGTACACACAGAGTCGCAGCGCCCTGAAAATCTAAGCTCGCTACCGCTGCGAGCATATTTTTTGGCACGCAGCGCATAATGAATTATTTGCCCGCCGCGATCAGAACGAATATTCACGATCTTCGTCGACCCCCTTATGGGTGCCGCTACCGCTGGGGCCGTCACTGCGCTGATGCAAGCGACAGCAACAAAAACCTTCGCAAACTTCCCACAAAATTTCATCATATCCCACTACTGCTGGACACAACGGTAGCGGAAAGAGAAGAAAATCCAGTTGGAATCAGAGCGCCAATTTTGTCGGGATTGGAGTGGAACCGCTAACAGTAGCACCATTCAGCACAAGAATTCTCACGCCCGAGCCAGGAGCACGGGGCAGCATGAGTTGAAATTGGTAGGAGAACGCGTGTTGCCCTATCCAAACGCTTTTTCAAGCGCAACTAACTGCTGATTGGGAACGGCTGTGGATCGCGCCACAATCCATTTAGACAATTGCTCTGCGGACAGGCTTTTAGAGTAGTAATAGCCCTGCAGGGCATCCGCGCCAGCACGTTGAGCCATGTTGACCTGATCGCGTGTTTCCACGCCCTCAACGATCACGGCCGACCCCAAAGCATGCGCCATTTTTACCGCAGATTTCATGATCACCTCAACCCTTTGGTTTGTGGTCGCATCTCGGATAAGCGATCGATCGAGCTTGATAACGTCAACGGGTATAGTGGCCAGCCTGGTAAGGTTGGAGAATCCACGTCCAAAGTCATCGATTGCCACGGTAAACCCGTGTTGATGAAGCTGCTCAACAGTGGCCTTGAAGACAGCACTCGAAGTATCAATGACATCTTCGGTGATTTCGATTTGAACCCGGTCGGTTGCAAAATCAATCGCTTCACATTTGGCCAGAAGAGACGGCACAAAGTCGGCTGACAGGAAGTGCTCGGTACCAATATTAATGGCAATCTTCAGGAAATGCCCCTGATCTTCCATTTGCTTGACTTCACAAATGGCGCGCGAAGCAACCCAGTCACCCAGAGCAGACATAGCGCCGGTATTTTGCACAGCATATAAAAACAGATCCGGTGTCAGACGACCATGAACCGGATGCTGCCAACGTAACAGTGCTTCCACGCCCGTAATTTTTTTGTTTTTCACACAGAACTTCGGCTGATACTCAAGCACCAGTTCGTCATTCTCAATTGCCTTTGTAAAGGCCGCCAGAATCTCGCTTTTACCGCCGAGCGCATTTTTTCTGCCATAGAGTTCAAATCGACCCTTGCCCTTGGATTTGGCCAGGTACAGCGCAACATCCGCACGGCGCACCAGTTCGTCCACGCAGGTGCCGTGGTCTGGATAGATTGCACCACCTGCAGAGACATTACAGTGGATATCCACTCCATCGACATTCACTGATCGGGACAGAGCCCGTCTCAGTGACTCGCAGATTTCGGGAATGTTTTCTGAATCGCATGGGATCGGCAGCATGATAGCGAACTCATCTCCACCAAATCGGCCGATAATCGGGTGTGTACCCGTAATACCGCGAAACTTCTCATCCATGAAACGTTTAGCCGCCGGATAAAGACACTGGGCAAATTCCTTCAACACCGCGTCGCCGATATTGTGACCTCTTACATCGTTGATTTCCTTGAAGCCATCCAGATCCAGGAAAATTAGAACGCCGCGTTTGCCCTGTGATGTCCTCAAACTAATTTGCTGCTCGCTGCCGCTTGTGAAATAGGCGCGATTGCCAATCCCCGTGACAGTATCTTCGTACAGTCTTCTTCCAAGTTCACGGCTGTGGTCATCCACGGTTCTGGCCAACTCGTTATAGGCACCAACAATCTCTTGCAATTCCTTGATGTTCGAATGCGACCGGCTGGGTGCGACGGCCTTTGGGGTGCCGGTTCTTGATTGCTCTGTCAGGTCTCTATTGAGGTTCTCAAGCGGACGAGCCAGGCAGCGAATTGAAAATTTGATAGAAGCGAATGTTAACAACACAGCAAGAAAAAGTCCGCCCAGCAATGGCAACAGATTGGCGATTGCCTTTGCCTCCAACTCAGAAACGGGCTGGGGAATCATTACGCCCCAACCCGGTCCGGGTACAAAGGTCAGGCCTGCAATCATGTCGCCATCAAGCGCCGGTGAATAAAAGCGCTCCACACCTGTTTCACCATTTATCATTCGCGCAACGGCCGAGACTGCAGAGAGGTTTTGAGCTGACTGGACCCAGGACTCAAGCGGGTGGGACAATACGTTACCCTCTTGATCGACAATGGCCGCATGTCCCTTTGCACCAAATGAGATTTCGCTGCCCAGTTGCTGGAAATAGCCGGTACCAATTTCCGCAACAGCGATGTTCTGTCCCATTCTGGCAACCAGGAATATGCAATTTTCTGCTTCTGGCTGGCGCCATACCGGCGAAAACCGGAACCGGCTGCTGGTTGCATGGGTTTGAAGAAACTCCAGCAATGCACCTTCAAATTTTGAATCCGAGACAGAATGAAGCACATTTCCGCTTTGCCCATCAATGATCGCAACGTTGCGAATACCCAAATTGCCCAACAGCT
>JAHEJF010000233.1 GCA_024639025.1 Ahrensia sp.
CGCTCCATCCCGTGGTACCAAAATGGCCATCGCCATTGATCGTGTACCAAGCGGCAACCAGCAGCGCCAATGGTGAGAGCAAAAGGACTTCCAGCATGAACCCCTGCGCGGGGCCAATGGGCAGTGTCTTACGCAGGTAACCGTAAATGCCAAAGGAAAACGCCAGTGAAAGCGAAACCCAGGGCAAACCCCCTGCAGCAAATGTCAATATGAAAACGGCAATCACGGCACAGGCCACCGCTGCCATCTGCAATTTGGTGAATCGCTCGCCAAGCAGCACGGCACCCAGCACCACATTGACCAGCGGATTGATGTAGTAACCCAGAGCGCCCTCCACCGCGCGTTCGGCGGCGATGGCCCAGACGTAGATGCCCCAGTTGATTGAAATGAGAACAGCAGTGACCGCAGCCATCGACAAGACACGCGGACTTTTGAATGCGTTCCTGAGATCGTCGGTGCGTCCCAGCCACAAAATGATGGCGCCAGCGACCGGCACGGACCACAAAACTCGATGCGCCACAACTTCCACGGCGGCAATGTGGTCAACGGCCTTCAAGTAGAAGGGAAACATCCCCCAGAGGAAAAACGCCGAGATAGCAAAGAAAAAACCGGACAACGGTTCGCCAGCGGGGGTGGTTCTGGTTTCGTGGGTCAGTGTCGGTCTCATTGAACCGCACTACACGTGAATTGCACAGGCGGAAACCTGAATCTTGTCACAATGTCATTCAGCAGCAGCCAACCCGGCTTGGCGGCGGTTCTTCATCAGCTTGAAGATTACTGAATCCATCAAGGCCATGAAGGATGCATCGATGATATTGTCGCTCACACCGACCGTCCACCAGCGCTTGGCGGTTTGGTCTGTTGATTCAATCAGAACGCGTGTAATCGCTTCGGTACCACCGTTGAGAATGCGCACCTTGTAGTCGACCAGTTCGAGATCGGCGATTTCACCCTGATATTTGCCCAGATCCTTGCGCAGCGCCAAATCAAGCGCGTTCACCGGACCGTGGCCCTCAGAAACGCTCATGCGCTGTTCGCCATCCACGGTTACTTTGACAACGGCCTCCGACAGCGTGATCAGCTTGCCGGTGGCGTTGTGGCGGCGCTCAACCCCAACCCGGTAGCTGTCCACCTCGAAGAAATTCGGCACTTCGCCCAAAGTGCGCCTTGCCAGCAATTCGAAACTGGCATCTGCCGCTTCGTAGGAATAGCCTGCCGCTTCGCGTTCCTTGACCACCGAAATCAAGCCGTCCAGACGCGCATCATCCTTGGATATCTCGATACCGCGCCGCGTCAACTCGTTGATAAAATTAGATTTTCCGCCCTGGTCAGACACCATGACCTTGCGCGCGTTACCCACGCTGTCTGGTTTGATATGTTCGTAGGTTGCCGGATCCTTCAGGATGGCTGACGCATGAATACCGGCTTTTGTCGCAAAGGCGGACGCGCCGACATAAGCGGCCTGTGTGGCGGGCGCACGGTTGAGCAATTCATCAAATGCTCGCGACAGATGGGTAAGCTGTTTGAGCTTATCCTCTGCAATGCCAGTCTCAAACCGGCTTGACCAAGCTTCCTTCAAGCCCAGCGTACCGATGATCGTAACGAGATTGGCATTGCCGCATCGCTCACCAATGCCGTTGAGCGTTCCCTGCACCTGACGCGCACCGGCATCGATGGCCGCCAGCGAGTTTGCGACGGCTTGTTCGGTGTCATTATGTGCATGGATTCCCAGCCGGTTGCCTGGAATACCGGCCGTGGTCACAGCGCTGACAATGTCACGCACTTCATCGGGCTGGGTGCCGCCGTTGGTGTCGCACAAGATGACCCAGCGGGCGCCGGCATCATAAGCCGCCTTGGCGCAGGCAATCGCATAATCCGGATTGGCCTTGTAGCCATCGAAAAAATGCTCGCAATCGACATAGGCTTCCTTGCCCTTGTTGATGGTTGCCTGCACGGATTGAGTGATGCCTTCGAGGTTTTCCCCATTGGTGCAACCAAGGGCCACGCGCACATGGTAATCCCATGCCTTGGCAACAAAGCACACCGCATCAGCAGGTGCATTGAGAAGCGCGTTGAGGCCGGGATCATTGGACGCCGAGACCCCTGCCCGCTTGGTCATGCCAAACGCAACAAAGGCGGCGTTATTGGTGCGCTTCTGGTCAAAAAACGCATTATCGGTCGGGTTTGCACCCGGATAACCGCCCTCTATGTAGTCAACGCCAAAATTGTCGAGCAAATCAGCCACGGCGATCTTTTCATCGACGGAAAAATCCACGCCGGGCGTCTGCTGGCCGTCGCGCAGGGTCGTGTCAAAAAGATAGATGCGTTCTTTGGTCATGCTGGTACCGGTGTATGGCAGACGGCTTCGATATTGTTGCCGTCGGGATCACGGACAAACGCGCCGTAATAATCAGGGTGATAATGTGCCCGCAGTCCCGGTGCACCATTGTCTGTTCCGCCGGCAGACAGGCCAGCAGCGTGGAATGCGTCGACCTGGGCCCTGTTTTCAGCTGTAAAAGCAAAATGAACGGGTGGTACCTGCTTTTCGCCCTGGTGCAACCAGAATTGCGGCCGCTCACGGCCATAGCCCACCACACGTTCGCCGCCGGTAAATTCCGGTGGGACTTCATAAATCATCTTAATGGCGAGCGGCGCCAAAGCCGCGTCATAAAATGACAGCGCCTTGTCCATGTCTGATACACTCAAACCTGAATGATCAATCATCGCCTCAACCTCCAGAACTGAGCACTAGTAGTACACAGGAATGGTTAGCGCAATGAAAACGCGTTACTTTTGGGGCGGCCA
Source organism: Ahrensia sp. (assembly GCA_024639025.1). Lineage (GTDB taxonomy): Bacteria > Pseudomonadota > Alphaproteobacteria > Rhizobiales > Rhizobiaceae > Ahrensia. Next base: position 2,806 of record JAHEJF010000233.1, read on the forward strand.
ATGGGTTGTTTCATGGTCTGGATGCTGGTTGGAAACTACAGAAGTATTCCATTCATCGTCCGCTTTCGCCTGAACAGGTGCGACTTCGGGCAATTCAAACAAGCCTTCGGTAAATGCGCAACGGTCAGCAAAATTGACTTGCGCCGTGGGCGGCGCGAGGCCGGGCTGATCCAGTGAGCCGATGGAAAGCTCCACACCGCCATCAAACTCATATGTCAGCGGTGTGCCACAATCGGCGCAAAAGCCGCGCCAATTGCGGTTCGACGAGTGGAAAATTTTCCGATTGCCGCGTGTCCATTCCAATCCATGTGCTGAGACCAGAGGACCAAAGAAGCTACCGAAGGCTTTTTGACACATGCGGCAATGGCAGATGGATGCACGACCAAGACTCGCAGCGCTGTAGCGTATTGCTCCGCACTGGCAGCCACCCGTGATGCTCATCTTTTTACTTCCCAGGTCGTTATGCGCTCGCCGGTTTCTGAATCTTTTGAATCCTTTAGCTGAATCCCCTGATCCAAAAGCTCATCACGGATACGATCGGCCTCGGCGAAATTTTTGTCGGCAAAGTGCAACAGGCGCTGATTAATGGCAGCCTCAATACTGCTGTCGTCGATGCTCAAGCTCTGTCGCCTCGCCTGCTTGATTGCCCGAACATCAAATCCCAACAGTTTCAAACTGGCAAGAAAACTGCCAGTGTCGCTTTCCGCTCCAGATTGCGATTTCTGCCGTGCAGACAAATTCGAGAGGGCAACCGAGATGTTCAAGTCATCCGACAGATCGGCGACGAATACAGGGTCAACTTGCGCATCAATTATGTCGTCATCTGCCAAAGCCAGCCAGTTCTGTAGAATGGATTCAGCCTCCTCCAGCCGTTTGAGGCTGAAATCGATGGGTTCGCGGTAGTGCGTCATCAGCATGGCAAGGCGCAGCACTTCGCCCGGCCATTTGCGGCCGCCGAATTTTTCGGTGTTCAGCAAGTCATCGATCGTGACGAAATTGCCTTCAGACTTGGACATTTTGCGCCCTTCTACCTGCAGATAGCCATTGTGCATCCAGATATTGGCCATTTTTTCGGTCTCGTGGGCGCAGCAGCTTTGGGCAATCTCGTTCTCATGGTGCGGGAAGATCAGATCGAGCCCGCCGCCATGAATGTCAAAAGTTTCACCAAGATAGGCTGCTGACATGGCCGAGCACTCAATGTGCCAACCGGGACGGCCATGGATGGTTTCGCCGTCAAAATTGGCATCCCAGCCTGGCTCTTCTGCGTTCGATTCCTTCCAAAGCACGAAATCACCGGCGTTTTTCTTGTGAGATTTCGCCTCGATACGCGCACCGGCCTGCTGGTCTTCAAGACGTCGGTTCGACAATGCGCCGTAGGTTGCCATCGAGGTGACATCAAACAGGACCTCACGCCCCTCGTCACCCGTGGCGATATAGGCATGTTCTTTGTCCAGTAGTTGCTGAATGAGCGTCGCCATGTCCGACTTGCCGTCAGCGCGCGGCAGCACGAATTCGGTGGCACGGGGCTCTACGCTGGGCGCAAGACATCCCAACGCCTCGACATCACGGTGAAATTGGTTCGCCGTCTTTTCAGTGACGTTGCGGATGGCCTTATTGAGCGGAAGGTCAGGAAAATCACGCAATGCCCGCGCATTAATCTTGTCATCCACATCGGTGATATTGCGGACATAGGTGATGTGGTCTTTGCCAAAGACATGACGAAGAAGGCGGAACAGCACATCGAATACAATCACCGGTCGGGCATTTC
>JAHEJF010000234.1 GCA_024639025.1 Ahrensia sp.
GTATGTTACGCAAAAGCTAGCCAAAACCGGTATTTTGGCTAAGGTGCCGGCAAAGATAAGGACGACGAAATGAGCAAAGTTGGCAATAATGGTGGTGGTTCGGGCGGCGACGCCAAGAACACGCTTTACTGCTCCTTCTGCGGCAAAAGCCAACACGAAGTACGCAAGCTGATCGCTGGACCAACGGTTTTCATCTGCGATGAATGCGTTGAACTGTGCATGGACATCATTCGCGAGGAAAACAAAACCTCGGTTGCCAAGTCATCAGAGGGCGTTCCAACGCCGCAAGAAATTCTGTCCACGCTTGACGACTATGTCATCGGCCAGCCCTATGCCAAGCGCATTCTTTCGGTTGCCGTCCACAACCACTACAAGCGGTTGGCTCATTCCGAAAAGAATGACGATGTTGAGTTGGCAAAGTCCAATATTCTGCTGATTGGCCCGACGGGTTGCGGCAAGACACTTCTCGCCCAAACTTTGGCGCGCATCATTGATGTGCCATTCACCATGGCTGATGCGACAACGCTCACAGAGGCAGGTTATGTCGGCGAAGATGTCGAGAACATCATCCTGAAACTGTTGCAGGCATCGGACTACAATGTAGAACGTGCGCAACGCGGGATCGTTTATATCGATGAGATCGACAAGATCTCTCGCAAGTCAGACAATCCGTCCATCACACGGGACGTGTCGGGCGAAGGTGTGCAGCAAGCGCTGCTCAAGATTATGGAAGGCACGGTTGCATCAGTGCCGCCGCAGGGCGGTCGCAAACATCCGCAGCAAGAATTCCTGCAGGTCGATACGTCCAACATCCTGTTCATTTCTGGTGGCGCTTTTGCGGGCCTCGATCGCATTATTTCCGAGCGTGGCAAAGGAACGTCAATCGGATTTAGTGCTTCGGTGGAAGCGCCAGACGAGCGGAAGACCGGCGAGTTGTTCAGGCAGGTTGAGCCCGAAGATCTGCTTCGTTTCGGCCTTATCCCGGAGTTTGTCGGCCGCTTGCCAGTACTGGCAACGCTTGAGGATCTCGATGATGAAGCGCTGATACGTATTCTGACCGAGCCGAAAAATGCAGTTGTAAAACAGTATCAACGCCTGTTCTCAATGGAAGAGGTGGAGTTGACATTCCATGAGGATGCGCTTTCTGCGATTGCGGCCAAAGCGATCGAGCGTAAAACCGGTGCGCGCGGCCTGCGTTCGATCATGGAAGGCATATTGCTCGACACCATGTTTGAATTGCCAGCACTCGAAGGTGTTCGCGAAGTGGTCATATCGGAGGATGTCGTCAAAGGCGGCGCGCGGCCGCTCTACATCTATGAAGAGCGTGCAGAAGAGGCTGAAAACGCTTCGGCCTGACAAACATTATTAATCAAATGAAACAAGCCCGGTTCGCCGGGCTTTTTTGTGTGTGAAGAAAAAAAATGGCCGACCTTCCCGGGTGAGGAAGGTCGGCCTATGCCCGGTCTGGGGATGGATGAGTGGGACTCGACCGGGGCAATTCGGCATAGTGAGGTTTGTTTTTATTTGCTTGCTAAACGCTTTCTGCTGTCCTCGATGGTTACCCAACGTCCGGCGTGATCGGAGGACTGGCGTTTGAGATAGGTGTAAGGTGTGTCGCGCCACTCGTTGACCGCACCTTCCAGATTGTCGAGAATGAAATCACCGCGATCAGTGCGCACTGTCAGCACCGCATGGCCGTCGCCGTTGCGCTGTTTGACAACAGTGACCAGCAGATTACCGGGATGAATACCCGCCTTGATGAGATTGTGACGCTTGAGCAGCACATAATCTTCGCAGTCGCCGACGGTTTCAGGATAGGACCAGACTTCCAACTCACCCCAAATGTCCATGTCAGTGAGTGGTGCGATCCTTGTGTTAACTGAATTGTTGACGTTGACGATGTGCTTCCAGCTCTCACGTGTCAGCACATGAGGCGCCACGTTCTTGCCGATGCGTTTACATTCCTGCGGCAATTGCTTGCAGAAGTGATAATGACCGATGGGTTGTGTGGTGTATCCCAAAACCTGCATGTTCGGCGCGGCATTTGCTGTGCCTGCACTTATCAGAGTTGCAGCTGCTATGCCCAAAGAACTTGTCTTGATACGCTGTTTTACTCGGTTCATACCCATGTCCACTTCTCCCAGTAAGCGGACAATGACAAAAACAGTTTGAGACTGAGCAAAAACGCGTGCTCGGATTTAAAACGAATGAATCTAAAATGCGATCTAAGTGAATGTGCTGTCGCCAATAGCGTACGCTTTTTTCGGGCGACTGGCGCTCAATAACGCCGGTTTTATTGATATTTGGGCACTTCGAATGAAGCTGAACCCGAAATGATGGCATAAAAAAAGCGCCGTCATTTCGGCGCAATTTTCTTTGATCTTAATGTCGAATACTTAGTTCAGATACTCTGCCAGGCTCTCGCGACGCTGGATAACAGCAAACTCTATCGCAATCCCGTCTTCAAAGTGGCGCACAACCTGACCACGCATATTGCCCAGTGTCACCACGCTTCCCATGGCGGGGCGAACATTAATTTCAATGGCCGCACCGGAGAGCGACAGGTCGATGATCCTGCTGCGGTATTGACGTCCATCTGGCATGGACAGAATGGCGGTTTGCTTTTTCGGAATGACGCGTTCGTGGCGACGATCTTCTGGCAGATCCAATTCATGCTTGTTGGCCAACCATGTCAATTGTGCCGCCAGCTTTTCCTGCTTGCGCGGTGTCGACACCAACTCGAGTGCAAACCCGTCAGAATCAACACGCGTGATCTCACCTTCAACCCGACCAACATGGTCGATGTAAACGACGACGCGTTCACCCAGCTTGCCAATCTTGCTGCATTTTAAAGCTGCACTGCCTGGCGACATGTTCTTGATCTGGCAGGTATGTTCTGTTCGGTCCTGCAGCATGTAACGACCATGCAGATTAACCTCAACGCGCTGGAATTGGCGCCTTGTGTAGTCAATTTCCGCGTTGGAAGCAGCGAAGCTCATTACGTCACTCATCAAATCATAGATTGTTCCGCAGATATTACGGTGGGGGAGGTTAACAAGCGGTAAGCCGGATTACTCAATTCGTTACAAAATAGCGAGTTTCATGCGATTTATTCGCGGCCACCGTCAAAAACCTGAAATTCTGATCGCTTGTCTGCCTGTCCGAACCTGTTGGCTTGGGGGCCTCCAAGCATTGCACCGCCCTGCAAAACTGCAAAACGAGGTTTTTTGGGCAACAGGGACCTGCCGGTTTCTCGATCAGTCATCGATATGGCCGGACGGTTATGCAGGCTGAACAATTCGACATCGGCATCAAACAACCTGACATCGGCAATCTTGACGCTGGTCAGCGGCTCGGCACCAGCCCAATAGGGCATTTGTAGCGCATGAATAGCGCCCAGCAATCGTGGCTGTGTATCGGACAGCGGGAGCAATATTGCCTCCAGGTCGACCGCACGATCAGCATCAGCGACCGCGTGGAGTTTGAGCAGCGTTCCAATCCGTTCGGATTGCGCAGCCGTCAGCAATCGCCGCGCGAGATTCCGATCATCATGGTCAAGAAGATTGCAGAACCTGTGTCCTTTCAGTTCTTGGCCAAACAAGAGGCAAAGCGCAGTGCCGGCAAGACGAAAGCTGAAATGCTTGTCATCATCTTGTTCAAGTATGAAGGTTGAGGGCAGGATCGACGCAATTGCTGCTGGCGAAATATCCACGCGTGCCGGCGCCCGCGCATCGCCACGGATTTCATTCCAGTAATCAAACAATTGTTGTGTTCCGTTATGGAGCATTCTGTCGTCAATCCAACTAATCTGCGCCCAACTGTTTCACAATTGGACATGTTCTTGCCGTTGCCGGTCTGTTGGTGATGTCGATGCAGGATTGACGCCAGTTTGGTTAGCAGCGCAGAGCAGGAGCCCGGTTAAGGTTAACAATGTCTTTCGATTGAAAGATTGTCGGTTGCATGTCATTACCCACGGTAACCAGGGCTCCTGGTTCAAGCAGCACAAATTACCGAATTGCGGGGTGGGTAGGGACTCACTGGGCCATTGAAGGAAACTTCAATGGCTTTTTTTTGCTGACGTGCCGCCAGACAATGCTAAACCAAGCAGGCGGTGCCGATAAGTCTTGGAATATCCGTACGATTCGAACGCCGATAAAAACCGATCAACAGGTCCTGACCTCAAAGATGCAAAACCAACCAGGCACTTCGGAAGATCAGCACACAGATAGGCCGCTCGAGAGGCGCAACGGACCGCAAGGCGATCCCGATCGTCCGCAGGACAGGCAGCCGGTTTTCAATCTGCCATTTGTGCTGGTGTGCGTGGTAGGGCTTTGTATCGTTGTGCATGTATTGAGGCTGAATTTTCTGCCGGAAAACTGGCAAAACTGGCTTTTGCTGACCTTCGCCTATTTTCCCATCAGGTTCACGCCCGAGTATTTTGTCATTGATCTGCCTACGCTCATATCCCCGATCGGGCACACATTTCTGCATGGCGATTGGACCCATCTTGGCTTGAACATGATCTGGCTGGTGGTCTTTGGTTCGCCGGTGGCGTACCGCCTCGGATGGCG
>JAHEJF010000235.1 GCA_024639025.1 Ahrensia sp.
CATGCGAGCGACATACCAGCCAAAAAGCGGGATCCACATCAATTCGCGCTTCAAAATGTAGGTTGGTTCCGGCCACCAGGGTAGAAAGGCAAAGGTATCCCACGACGATTGGTGCTTGGGCGCAAAGATATAGCCGCCCTCAGGTAGGTTCTCAAATCCTGTGACAGAATGCTCAGTGCCGCAGATGAGTTTCATGAACCACAAGTTGGACCGCGACCAAAAACGGACAATTCTCCAACCGGTCTGGCGCGACCCCAAAAAATAGGGAAGCGTGAACACGACCATGTAAACAAAGGTGGAGAAATAGAAGACGAAATTATACAGCGCGGACCGTGCAGCAATCAAAAAGCTATCCAGAATTACACATTGTTGAACTCAGCCGAATGCAGCGCAATTGGCGGGCAATTACAAGCCCAAATTACCATCCTGTTGATAGTCCGGCAGCCACCGTGTTGCTCGATGAACCAAACAGACCACGCAAACCCGTTGCGAGATACTTCATGTATTCGCCGGTTAACACTCGGTATCGGTCAAACTTTGCACTGAAGGGCTCGTCGGCTTCCGGCAAATTTCGCACAGCAAAAGGAACCAGTTCCACACCACCAAGGACGCGTTCGATTTCAACCAGGCTGCGCGGCATGTGATAATCATTGGTGACAATGATAAGTTTCTGGTAATTCTTGCTCTTGGCCCAGTGCGAAATTCCAAGCGCATTGCCAATCGTGTCCATGGCGTCCTGGTCCAGGTCAACGCAACAATCATACAGTTTGTTATCAATATTCAGCGCGTTTTTGAGCGAACCATCACTGTTGTTGGGATTAACCCCGGAAATCAGCAATCTTTCACCGCGTTCCAATTTCAGCAACTCCACCGCGGGAGCCAATCGGGCAAATCCACCGGTCAGCACCGCAATGGCATCGGCAGTAACAGTCTCGGGGTCGGCATCTGGGTAGTTGTCGATTTCCGACAAAAAGAACACGAAGCCGCCCAGACAAGCCAGGCCGAAAGCAAGCAACAAACCAACCAAAGACTTCCTCCAGCGTTTACCAGAAACAGCCGGCAGCTGAGTTCTGGTCGACTCTTCAATGGAATCCACGGGGCGATCACTATCGGGCGAATAGGTCATAATAGCTTGATAAACGGGAATTACGGCCTCTGGTAGGCCGGTGGGCATCTTAATCGGTTTTATCGCGGATATTCAGCAACAATTTCGCTAATAACTTGACCTTGAAGGATCAGCACGTCGCTCGTCTATCTCATAAAGTGCACGCAGGACCGTAACTCGCGCAGTGATTGTTGTCAGACAGGCAACCAGCACCACCACCATCAATATCCCGATGATGGAACGAAAGCCGATTGAAAAATCACCAAACAGGGATGCAACCTGTTCGCCCTGCGCGCTGGTCAGGTTTTGGCTGGCCCAAAACTGTACGATAAAAAAACAAACAATTGCAGCAGCACCGCCTGATATGGCACCACGCAAACCGATGAGAAAGAAACGCGCCTGGAACTGCCTTGCAATGAATCCGGCTCTTGCACCAACAAAATGCAGGACCTCAATAATTGTCTGATTGCCCGACAGCGCACCGCGCGTGGCAAAAACCACCGTCAAGATGAGCGCGGCAAGCATCAGGATCAATATTGTTACGCCCACATAGGTAGTGGTGCGTGCCATGACCACCAGGCGTTGAACCCAGGCACGATGATCATCCAGCGTTGCATTGGGGATTGCCTCGGATATCGCCGCTCGCATCTCGGCAAAATCGGGCGGGTTGTTTTCATCGATGGTGACAACCACAAGTCGGGGAACCGGCAACTGGCTCAAATCCAGTTCAGCACCCAACCAAGGAGAGAGCAACTCCTGGGTTTCCGGCATGCTGATTACTTGAGCACCTGTAACACCCTCAAACTCAACAACCATTGCCCGTGTGTCTTCAAGCGCGGCTTCTATGTCAAAATCTTCTGCCGGCCGTATCTGGACAGTTGCTTCGCGTGAAATTTGTGCTTGCCAGGCAGAGGCGCTCCGATCCACCAGTGTCACCGCCCCAATGGTCAGGCAAGCCAGAAACGACATGATGGCGACGACCAGTGAAAGTGCCTGACCGGCAATGTTTCCCGGAGGCACAATCGGACTTCGGCTCAGCATCGGAGTTTCATCTCGCTGCACACTGGCATACGCGTTGGCTTGTGTTTGGATATCTTGATCAGGTACGTTCATGTCAGGCATAGATATCCAGTTGGGCATCATTCAAGATCATACGCCTCGCATCGATTTGCTCCATCAATCCCAGATCGTGCGTTGCCACCACAACTGCGGTGCCCGATCGATTGAGCTCCAGGAACAAGCGTAGCAACCGGCGCGCCATATGTGGGTCCACATTGCCGGTCGGTTCATCGGCAAGCAGCACTTCAGGCTGGTCAATGAGCGCTCTCGCAATTGCAACCCGCTGTTTTTCGCCACCCGAGAGAACCGGAGGCAAGGCATGCAATTTATCGCCCAGCCCGACCCATTTAAGCAAATCCACCACATCGTTGCGAAAACTGCTTTCGTCTTTGCCCCGCACGCGAAGCGGAAGAGCAACGTTTTCATAGGTTGTCATATGATCCAGCAAGCGAAAATCCTGAAATACCACGCCTATTCGTCGGCGGAGTATCGGCAGTTCGTGCCGTGCCAAGGTTGAGGTCTCATGGCCAAATATGGTGATTGAACCGCGCGTCGGTCGCAGAGACATGAACAACAAGCGAAGCAGGCTGGTCTTGCCTGCGCCGGAAGGCCCGGTCAAAAATTGGAATGAGCGCTCGGGTATATGAAAAGACACATCACGAAGTACTTCGGTCTCCATGCCGTATCGCAACCCAACATTCTCAAACCTGATCAAGTTTCTTCGTGCTCCGAATCACACTCACGCATGTTCATGAATTAAGCTTATGCACTCCAGCCATCAAGTGCTTGTTGCAATACCTATTTCAGTCATGCGCAATAAACGGTTAACCAAGAAAGCGTAGCAATAGTGCATGGTCATCCGCAGGAAAGCGTCATGCCACCAAGCAAAGACGTAATTGACGTCGAATTTGAGACAATCGCCGCAAATTCTACACACGGTGAGAACAAACGAGCTGCTTCACTTGATCGGCGCAACGACACTGGCCCGACCGATGCGGACCAGCTTGCCGTATTTGGATCGCGTGGCGGTCGCCGCGAGGCCAAGCCCATGTCATTGCCAATGTTTGCGCTGGTTGCTGCCATTTGCACGATGGGCGCTTTCTATCTCGCTGGAGGGCACACGCTTTTGGGCCGTTCTGAAACACCTGATTCTGTCCAGGTATCAGAAGCTGAGTCGCCAAATCCTGTGTTGCAATCGCTGAGCTTTGAAAACATTACCTCAAATATCATCGAACGAAGCGATTTGAAGGTGCTGACCATCAGGGCAACGATCATCAATAACTATGAGATTCCACAAGTAATACCCGCCATAATCGTCAGATTGGGTGACGATCCTGCAACAGGTCGCATGTTTCGTGTAAATCGGGGCGAAACATTGCTCCCCGGCGAACGCTTGGTCTTTACAAATTCACTACCGATTGGCAATGCTCCCGCAACAAAGCCGCAACTCTCATTTTCGGAATGATATGCCTGTCGTCCGCAACAAGAAAATCGACGTACTATTTCCAGCCTCCGCCATCGCCGTAAGGCATTTGGAACTTGCCCGCGAAATAGCAGCGCGCGATTACAAGGATTTGCTGGTTGTTTCCATTCTCAAGGGGTCCTTCATCTTTGCGGCCGATCTGGTACGTGCCATGCATGATGTGGGTCTGGCTCCCGAAGTAGAGTTCATGATGTTGTCGACCTATGGCAAGGGAACCGATCCGGGTGAAGTACAATTGCTGCGCGATGTCGAAAGCGACGTTAACGGCCGCGATGTTCTGATCGTCGATGATATTTTGGAGTCCGGAAAAACACTGACCTATGCGCGCGATCTGATGCTTTCCCGCGGCGCGAATTCGGTTGCTTTCGCCGTGTTGTTAGACAAGCGGATCAAGCGGCAGGCTGAGACCCCCTTTGACGCGGACTTCATTGGGTTTGAATGTCCTGATCATTTTGTGGTCGGCTATGGCATGGATGTTGCCCATGCCTTCCGCGAACTACCCTTTGTTGGCATCGTCGCAGGAGACGCATAATGGGATACATCCTTGTCGTCGACGACGATCCATCTGTACGCACTTTCACAGCACGTGCGCTGAAAATCGACGGGCATACGGTGGACGAAGCGGACGACGGCGATGTTGCACTCGAAACGATTGTCGAAAATGAAGGCGCATACGACCTCATCGTATCGGACATCCGCATGCCGGCCATGGATGGCATCGAAATGGCCAAAAACGCAGCCAAGGATTTTCCCGCGCTCAAAATACTGCTTATGACGGGTTACGCCGAGCAGCGAGAGCGCGCTGAAGATCTTGAAAAAATAATCATCGATGTGGTGCCCAAGCCGTTCTCGCTATCCCATATTCGGGAAGCAGTCAGCAACGCGCTGGCAGCGTAGCAAGCTCGCTCGCCCCGTACGGGCA
>JAHEJF010000006.1 GCA_024639025.1 Ahrensia sp.
CATGGCAAAACCGGCGCAACAACCAACGCAAAATCGCCAACTGGCAATTCACCAACGACGATGCAAGAACAAAGCTTGTGAAACTCTATCCATCAATCTAATTGATTCAGTCTACTAGGGTTGGTGTCGTTCCGTGAACATCGCCATCCCGGCGAAAGCCGGGATCCGGGGGCGGATCACATAAGCCGGCCATTTGGCACTGGATTCCGGCTTTCGCCGGAATGACGGAATTAGGCTAACGACGCCAATCCTCACCCCTTGAAACCCAAAAACCCGCTCCCTATTTTTACCTTTGCGGATGCCAAAACCGGGTCCGCACCTGTCGAAACAGCCCGGCCCATCGCGGCGGGCGCCAAGAAATGACATTGCTCAAGGAGAATGTTGTCATGTTTGATTTTACGCCACTCTACCGTTCAACCGTCGGTTTTGACCGTCTGGCCCAGATGCTGGGCGAGGCCTCCAATGTCGATACGCCGACCTATCCGCCCTATAACATCGAGCGGCTCGGCGAGAACGAATACCGCATCACAATGGCTGTCGCCGGCTTTGCCGAGGACGACCTGTCGATCGAGGTCAAGGAAAACGCCCTTACGGTTTCTGCTGCAAAGGCTGACACCGGCAACGGCAACCGCGAGATCCTGCACCAGGGCATCGCCTCACGCAGCTTCGAGCGCCGCTTCCAGCTCGCCGACCACGTCAAGGTGACCGGCGCTGATCTGGAGCACGGCTTGCTTCACATCACCCTGCAGCGCGAGCTGCCTGAGGCCATGAAGCCGCGCAAGATCGCCATCACCGCCGCCAAGGCGCAAAAGACCATTGAAGGCAAGAAGGCCGCCTAAAGCGCCTGACCCACATCTCTGCAGTACAGCGGGGCGCCTTGATGAGGCGCCCCGTTTCGTTTTGCACCTGTTCAACTGAAAATGGATTCTGACTTGCGCCAGGGTGGCGCCCGTTCTGCCTACCAAAAGTAGCATAAAACAGCTGGCACACTTTATGCTTGTTAAACGCTTCCACCCGCCTGGACGACTCAAAACGGCACAGGCGCAAGCGTAAAACCAAATCAGAGTCTTCAACAATGTACGAAGATGACAAGTCAGCTTCTCTCGCACGATTCCGCGAACTGATCCCCGATGTCGGCGATTTCAACATCAGCCTCTTTGTGCTCGAGCTGATCCGCGAACTCAAGATCACCTCGCACAAACGCCAGCATGAACTGGCCGGCGGCCCGAACCACGAGCTGTGTCTAAAGGCCATGCATTGGCTGGCCGGCGAACACATAGTGGCGCTCGCCGGCGACACCATTCAATTGACAGTCGCAGGTCATCGCTCACTGAAACACGCAGCCATTGCAGACCCGCAACTGTCCGACTTTCTGGCCGGCGACAGCCCCGACCCGGACAGCACCGAAGCAAACCGCATGGTCCTGGCAATCCTCAAAGCCCACTTCGAACAACGCCGTCGCCACAAACCGTAAACAGCCCCGCCCTGTCGTCCCGCGCCGATGAGATCGAACCGGCCCTGTTGTTGGGCTTCAGCTTCACCATTCCTGACGGCTTAATCGAGCTGGACCCTCAAGCCCGGCGCTTGCCCGGAAACGGCAGGATGTTGTCATTTGAACTCTCGATTGGCCGCCAGACGAGGCCGGATGTCCGCCGGGCGACGTCGAATTCGGCCTGCCACTGCACAAGGATTAGTCTGGCGCGCTCGGTCGCGGTATCCATGCAGGTTGTGTGCAGCGATTTCTGCAGCGCTTTTGTGCCGACCGTTGCCCGCACATCCGCCGGTACCGCCACGCGGATATGCCAATTCTCCTGACGCATGGTCAGATGTGACTGCCCTAGTGTTACGCTTTTACTCATAACCAGCTCTTGAAGTAGATTCTCAATCAACAGGTTATCCCCAATTAATAAACATCCGGTGAAAACCGGTTAATGGGCGATGAATCCGGGGAATTCGGGAATATCCAGCCATTCTGCCGCTGCCACGGATGCACTCTGTCTTGTTATGGACAAACTAAATGGCTTTGAAAGCGCATGGCTGATTGGTAGTTTCAGTCAGCAGTTTGCTGCTCACCTCTAAGGGGCACCTCGCTGCAAACCCGCGAGATCCCACGGCACAGCTGTTGTGGGGTCTCGCATGATTCTGGCCGTATGATCACCAAAACCGGAGTATTGCCCTTCTGCACCGTGCGGCAAAAAGCCGGCTAACCCGCTGCCCGTGCGGCCGCAATCAGCGCATCGACATCCTCATCGCGCGTCGCGAACGATGTCACCAGCCGCGCGAACACCTCATCCTCACCGACCGTGTCGATCACAGGCCCCGCACCGGGCCACAGATGGTAGACCGCACCGGCGGCCTTGAGCTCATCATGCAGCGTGCGCGGCAGAATCGGAAACACCAGATTGGCGTCTGCGCCAAGCGGCACGCGGACACCGGGAATTTCGGCAAGGCCTGCCGCCAGCCGGCCGGCATGGGCGTTGGCGCGCCGCGCGTTGTCGAGCCACAGATCGTCTTTCAGGTAGGCTTCCATCTGGGCGCCGAGATAGCGGCCCTTCGACAAAAGCTGGCCGCCGCGCATGCGCCGGTAGGCAAAATCCTCAGCAAGTGCCGCATCGAAAAAGATCACCGCTTCAAGCGCCAGCGCGCCGTTCTTGGTCGCCCCGAACGACAGTGCATCGATGCCGGCCTTCCAGGTCATTTCGGCGGGCGTACATTGAAGCGACACCAGCGCATTGGAAAACCGCGCACCGTCCATATGGACCTTGAGGCCCTTGCCGTGTGCCAGACCTGCAATCGCCGTGAGCTCATCGAGGCTATAGACGGTGCCGAGCTCGGTCGCCTGGGTTATCGAGACCGCCGCGGGTTTTGAATTGTGTTCACCGCGCACGAAGGTTGCCAGCTTCGCCTCAAACGAAGCGGCGGTCAGCTTGTTGCCGGCACCATCGATGCCATAAAGCTTGGCACCGCCGGAGAACATCTCAGGGGCTGCACATTCATCGACGCTGATATGGGCATCTGCATGGCAAAGAATGGCGTTGAACGGCTGCGCCATGGTCGATAGCGCCAGCCCGTTCGCTGCCGTGCCGCTGGCCACCAGGAAGGTCGAAACCTCTCGCTCGAACACCTCATTGAGCGCCACCTCGGCACGTTTTGTCCAATCGTCGCTCGCATAGGCCGGCGCGGTAAGCGTTTGGTTCGCCGCCCCGATCGCGGCAAGAATGGCGTCATCGACACCGTAGACATTGTCGCTGGCAAAATTCATCCGCTGCAGTCCTCGCGTCGCAAAAGATGCGCGGGCTTAGCATGATGGCAGGTACGGTGGAAGTGGTATGGGGAGATGGATTGACAAGGTCGACACCAACCCTGCTTCCCTCGGGCTTGGCCCGAGGAGCCATTAATCCGTCATCCCGGCGAAAGCCGGGATCCAGAGCAGCACAGCAAGGCTTTGCCTCGTAGCCCCTGGATCCCGCATCTGCGCGGCTACACCGCTTGTCCGGGATGACGGATTTTGTTCGGTCCCGTTACGCCGCTTTGCGGGTGTTCTGCCGGCTGCGCTGATTGCGGTTGCGGCGCCGTGGCGGTGACGATCTGCGAGCTGGCGGCTTGCCGCGGCCTTGAGCCGACTTGGCAAAGTCTGCCGGCACGTCGCCGACCGGTGTCAATGGCCGCTTGATCAGTTTTTCGATCGCTTTGAGCTGCGCCCATTCCTCGATATCGCACATCGAAATGGCGATGCCGCTGGTGCCGGCCCGCGCCGTGCGGCCAATGCGGTGCACGTAGCTTTCCGGCTCGTTCGGCAATTCGAAGTTGATCACATGGGTGACGTGGTCGATATCGATGCCGCGCGAGGCGATGTCGGTGGCAACCAGCGCCCGGGTGCGGCCGTCCTGAAAGTTCTTCAGCGCCCGCTGGCGGTTGTTCTGCGACTTGTTGCCGTGAATGGCCTCGGCCTTGATGCCCGATTTGGCCATCCGCTTGACGACCTGATCGGCGCCGCGCTTGGTCCGGGTGAAGACGATCACCTTCGACAGATCGGCATCATCGAACAACTTGACCAGGAAATCCTTCTTGGCCGGTTTGCCGATGTGATGCACGCGCTGCTCGATCCGGTCGACCGCCACCGTCTTGGCGGCAATCTCGACGCGCTCGGGCTCATACAGGATCTCTTCGGCGAGCTTGGCAACCTCGGCCGGCATTGTCGCCGAGAACAGCATCGTCTGGCGGTCCTCCGGCAACAGATCGACAATTTTGCGGACATCGCGGATGAAGCCCATGTCGAGCATGCGGTCGGCCTCATCGATGATCAGGTATTCGCATTCGCTAAGCTTCAGCTGGCCCTGGTTGATGAGATCGAGCAAGCGGCCCGGCGTGGCGATCAGGATATCGACGCCGCGCTTCAGCGCGGCAACCTGCGCACCCTGCGAGACACCGCCCATCACCACCGTGTGGTGCAGGTTGAGATGAAACCCGTAGGTCTTGATGCTGTCCGAAATCTGCAAGGCAAGCTCGCGCGTCGGCGCCAGGATCAGGGCCCGGGTCGTGAATGGCAACGGCTTGATGCCGTCTTCGTTGATGTTCTGCAACAGCGGCAGCGTGAACGCCGCCGTCTTGCCGGTGCCGGTCTGGGCAATGCCCAGGAGGTCGGCGTCTTCCAGGAGAAGCGGGATCGCCTTTTGCTGGACCGGTGTTGGTTTATGGTATTGTGCGGCCGTCAGGGCCTTCACAAGCCGGTTGGTCAATCCAAGCTCGGCAAATGGTGAATTCGTCAAATAAATAGTTCCTTATTGCGGGCGAACCGCCACGCGCAAAAGCGCACGCACCGATTCCGGCCGCATTGCCTAATGTCCACGCGCACCTGGACTTAATGCTGTTTTGTTGAAAAAAGTCTCGAAACAATAACGCCCAATCAAAGGGCGAACCGCGCGATCGCGAGAAATTCTATTGCTCATATGCCTATGTTGCAGTGCAATGTCAAGGTGGCGGGCCCGGGATCGTTAACTCACTGTTTCCACCACCCGCTCCCCGTACTGCCGCCCGCCGGGCGCGACCCGAGCAAAGTATTGTTGGATTCAGACCCCCAGCGCCACGCCGTCATGGCCCGGATCGGCGCCGCCGGTCGGTTTGCCGCCGTCGACACGGATGCCATGCACCGCCGCGATGCCGAAGCTCAGCGCCGAGCGGATAACCTCATAGCCTTCAGCAACGAGCGGCTCGGTCACATAGCCCGGAACGCGATTGGTGACATCGATCGCGTCCGACGTTGACGAGAACCGGGGCGCCGACACGGCATCGGGCATCGACATGTCGAAATCCATCACATTGAGCAGCGCCTGCAGAACGCCCATGGCGATCTGGGTGCCGCCCGGCGCGCCGATCACCACGCGCAGCTCACCATCCCTGGTGACAATCGTTGGGCAAACCGATGAGAACCGGCTCTTGCCCGGCGCGATCGAGCCGGCCCGCCCGGGTCGCGGGTCGAACACGCCCATGCAGCCGTTGTACATGAAGCCGAGTCCGTCGGAGATGACGCCCGACGGCATGCCGAGCGAATGGGTCATGGTGAACGCCATGCCATCGCCATCGACCACTGCAACATGGGTCGTGTGCGGCGGCTCGCCCTGCGGCAGCCGGGTGACCCGCATGCGCTCGCCGCCCTTGATGCGGTTCGCCACCTCCAGCGCGTAGCCCTTGTCGGTCAGATGCGCCGCCACCTCGACAAACGCCGGATCGCCGACATGGGCATCCTTGTCCGCCGTTGCCGCCTTCATCGCTTCAGACACGGTGCGGATATAGTCGGTTGTGTTGTGACCCATGCCGGCCAGATCGAACTGCTCGAGAATGTTCAGCATCTCGACCAGCATGATGCCGCCGCCCGGTGGCTGGCAGGCATGGATGTCAAAGCCGCGGTAGCTGCCCTCAAGCGGCGTTGTCCGCGTTGTCTCATAGGCTTCGAGGTCAGCTTTGCGCACCAGCCCGCCCTGCGCGATCATGTCCGCCTCGATCTGCTCGGCGATCTCGCCGCGATAGAATACATCTGCCCCATCGCGCTGTATCATGCGCAGCGATTGCGCCAGATCCGGGTTCTCGACCAGCTCGCCGATCTTTTTCGGCAGCCCGTTGGCCCCGAAATAGACCTCCCGCCCGGTCTTGGAGAACGCCAGCCGCTCGGCAACCTCGACCCGGCCGAGATCGGCGCCATGCGTCCACCAGTAGTGAACATGCGGCCGCACCCTGAAACCGGCCTCGGCCTGCGCCACCGCCGGCGCGCAGATATCGGCCCAGTCCCAGCTGCCGAAATCCCGGACCGCCTCGAAATAGGCCTTCAGCGAGCCCGGCGTCGTCACCGCGCCATAGCCGAGATCATTGACGTTGTCCTTCAAGACAAAGCCGAACCCGTCCCGGGTCTCGCCCTCGAGCCGGTCCTGCCACATATCCGGCGTTGCCATCAGCGGCGTCTTGCCGTGAAAATCGATGCAATGTGCTTCGCCGTCGGTCTTGCGCAGCTGGGCGGAGCCAAATCCGGCAATGCCGCACATCTGCGGATCAACCACACCCTGCACGAGCGCTGCAGCCACCCCGGCATCCACCGCATTGCCCCCCTTCATCAACACCCGCGCACCAGCTTCAGATGCCTCCGGCTGCGCTGACACGATCATTGCCTTGCTCATTGTCGGTTCGTCTCCAGAATGTGTTGTGTGCAGGTTGGGATGAGCTTATCGCAGCAAATTCGAAATGTATATTTCAGCGAACTGCGAATCGCTTGACCTTGGGCCGGTGAAACGGTTTGTTGCCGGCATGCTGAATTACCTCACCCTCATTCTGGGCTGCCAGCTGGCCGGCGAACTGGCCGTTCGCGCCGCCGGTGTTTCGGTGCCCGGCCCGGTGCTCGGCATGGTCCTGCTGTTCTGCTTTCTGCTGGCCAGGGGCTCGATCCCGAAACACCTTGCCACAACAGCCGATGGCCTGCTCAACCACCTGTCGCTGCTGTTCGTCCCCGCTGGTGTCGGTGTCATGCTGCACTTCCGCCTCATCGGCAACGACTGGCTACCGATCGGGATCGCCCTCATCATCAGCACCGTGCTGACCATCGCCGTCACCGCCCTGATGATGTCATGGCTCAGCAAAGGGGCAGCCGGCAATGACTGAGTTCGGCGACATCTGGGTCTATCTCAGCGCCAGCCCGCTTGCCCACCTGACGCTGACGCTCGCTGCCTTCCAGTTCGGCGCCTTCATCTATGCCAGGGGCAAGCTCAACCCGATGCTCAACCCGGTGCTGATCGCCGTCATCATCGTCGTCACCGTTTTGCTGCTGACCGGCACCAGCTATGCCGATTATTTCGACGGCGCCCAGTTCGTCCACTTCCTGCTCGGCCCGGCGACCGTGGCGCTTGCCATCCCGCTCTACCGGCAGTTTGACAAGGTCCGCCGCTCGGCGCTGGCGGTCATCGCCAGCATCCTCACCGGCTCGGCCACCGCCATCATCTCGGCGATTTCAATCGGCTATCTGCTCGGCGGCTCGCGCGATGCCCTCATCTCGCTAGCGCCGAAATCGGTCACCGCGCCGGTCGCCATGGGCATATCCGAACAATTGGGCGGCCTGCCCTCGCTCACCGCCGTCCTCGTCATCATCACCGGCATCCTCGGCGCCATGATCGGCCCGTTCGTGCTCAATCTAATCGGTGTCAAGAACTGGGCCGCCCGCGGCCTTGCCATGGGCACCGCCAGCCACGGCATCGGCACCGCCCGCGCCTTCCAGGTCAGTGAACTGGCCGGCGCCTTCTCCGGCCTCGCCATGGGCCTCAACGCGCTCGCCACCGCCATCCTGTTCCCGCTGATCTGGGGTTTGTTTTTTTAGGCTATCCGCAACAGCGACAGCCTGATGCCAAAATCCCCCAAAAGCTTGCCCTTGGGCCAGACTTCTGGCATATACTGGGCCAGTTAGGACAGTAATGCTGTCCTTTTATGCACTTTGAAACAGCCGAAAGCATGCGCCGTGAGCGGCTTTGCGAGCGACATAAAATTGTCAGTACCGACTGACATCATCGGCACTTCGGCCAAAGCGCACGCCGAAGTGCACGAAGGCAAGCTGCGAAAATAGCTTTTGCAGCTCGCCGCTCTGGTGAGACTGCAACCTGTTCAGCCGCTGGCGGCTCGACAGAACGTCCTGTCTCCCGGAAAGTAAAAGCAAACGTGATCGGCAACCCGAGTGCCGGCATTTTGGATGGGGAAGAGGCAGTGGCGGAAAATTCCAACCGGTCAGACGATCAAACCGGCGCATTTTTGCCCGAAGGCATGCCGGCGCCGCGCGGGCTCTATCATCCGCGCGCCGAACACGACGCCTGCGGCATTGGTCTCATTGCCAACATCAACAACATCAAGAGCCACAAGGTTGTCGCCGACGGTCTTGCCATTCTGCGCAATCTGGAACATCGCGGCGCGGTCGGTGCCGACCCGGAAGCCGGCGACGGCTGCGGAATCATGCTGCAGATCCCGCATGATTTCTTCAGGGCCGAAGCCCAAGTGCTTGGCTTCGAACTGCCTGAACCGGGCGCCTATGGCGTCGGATTCCTGTTCATGCCGCGCCACCCACAGGTGCGCCATGAAATCGAGCGCATCTGGTGGGAGACCGCCCGCGAGGAAGGCCTGACCGTTCTCGGCTGGCGCACTGTACCGGTCGACGACAGCCATCTCGGCAAGTCGGTAAAGCGCACCGAGCCGTTCTCGCGCCAGATCTTCATCGGTCGCGGCCCGACGATCCACGACGAAGCGCATTTCGAGCGCAAACTGTTCGTGACCCGGAAAGTCGTCTCCAACCGGATCCGCGAAGTTTTCGGCAAGCCGGCCAAGGGTTATTTTCCGGTCTCGGTCTCAACCCGCACCATCGTCTACAAGGGCCTAGTGCTGGCCGGCGCGCTTGGCCGCTATTTCACCGATCTGGCCGATGAGCGGGTATCCTCGGCGCTGGCGCTGGTCCACCAGCGGTTTTCGACCAACACCTTCCCGAGCTGGCCGCTGGCTCACCCGTACCGGTTCATCTGCCACAATGGCGAGATCAACACCCTGCGTGGCAACTACAACTGGATGGCTGCCCGTCAGGCCACCATGAGTTCCGACATTATCGGCAAGGATCTCGAGAAACTCTGGCCGATCTCCTACGAAGGCCAGTCCGATTCGGCCTGTTTCGACAACGCGCTCGAACTGCTCACCCAGGGCGGTTACTCGTTGTCGCACGCCATGATGATGCTGATCCCCGAGGCCTGGGCCGGCAACCCGTTGATGGATGAAGAGCGCCGCGCGTTTTACGAGTATCACGCCGCCCTGATGGAACCCTGGGATGGTCCCGCTGCCATGGCCTTCACCGACGGCCGCCAGATCGGCGCCACGCTTGACCGCAATGGTCTGCGCCCGGCCCGTTATCTCGTCACCGACGATGGCTTCGTGCTGTTGGCTTCCGAAATGGGCGTGCTCGATATTGCCGAAGACAGGATTGTCGAGAAATGGCGGCTTGAACCGGGCAAGATGCTGCTGATCGATCTCGAGCAGAAGCGCATCATCGCCGATGAGGAACTCAAGCACGGTCTGGCCTCGCAGCACCCCTACAAGGAATGGCTGAACAAGACCCAGCTGGTGCTCAAGGACCTGCCGCCGACCAAGCGCAACCGGCCCAACAGCCCGGTACCGTTGCTCGACCGCCAGCAGGCTTTCGGCTACAGCCAGGAAGATATCAAGATGCTGCTTGCGCCGATGGCCCAGACCGGCCAGGAAGCGCTTGGCTCGATGGGCACCGACACACCGCTATCAGTGCTGTCCGACCGCTCCAAGCTGCTCGACACCTATTTCAAGCAGAACTTTGCCCAGGTCACCAATCCGCCGATCGATCCGATCCGCGAAGACATCGTCATGTCGCTGGTCTCGTTCATCGGCCCGCGCCCCAACCTGCTCGACCTCAAGGGCACGTCCAAGCAGATGCGCCTGGAGATCACCCAGCCGATCTTCACCAACGAGGCCCTCGAGCGCATCCGCAATATCGGCATTGTCGAAGACAACCCGTTCCGCACCGTGACGCTTGATACGACCTATGATGTCGCCAACGGTCCCGACTTCATGGAGGCCCAGATCGAGGCGATCAGCACCGCTGCCGAGCGCGCAGTCCGTGATGGCTACAACATCATCATCCTGTCGGATCGCGCGGTCAGTGCCGAACGTGTCGCAATTCCCGCCCTGCTGGCAACCTCGGCGACCCACCATCACCTGATCCGCAAGGGCCTTCGCACCTCGGTCGGCCTCGTCATCGAAACCGGCGAGCCGCGCGAAGTGCACCAGTTCTGCACCCTTGCCGGTTATGGCGCCGAGGCGATCAATCCCTATCTCGCCTTTGAGACCCTGGAACACCTGCTGCCACAGCTCGGCGGCGGGCTGTCGCTGGAAAAGGCCTTCAAACGCTACATCAAGGCCGTCAACAAGGGCCTGCTGAAGGTCATGTCCAAGATGGGCATCTCGACCTACCAGTCCTACTGCGGCGCCCAGATCTTCGATGCCGTCGGTCTCAAGTCCGAGTTCGTCGATCGCTATTTCACCGGCACCGCCACGATGATCGAAGGCATAGGTCTCAACGAAGTCGCCCGCGAAGCCTTCCGCCGCCATCAGGACGCTTTTGGCGACAACCCGATCTATGCCTCGGCGCTCGATGTCGGCGGCGAATACGGCTACCGCGTGCGCGGCGAGAACCATGTCTGGGAGCCCGAGGTCATTGCCGATCTGCAACACGCTGTGCGCGGTAATTCTCAGGACAAATACCGCACCTTCGCCCGTCATGTGAACGATCAGGCCACCCACCTGATGACCCTGCGCGGCCTGTTCAGGATCCGCAAGGCCGGCGAGCTCGGCCATGATCCGGTCAGCCTCGGTGAAGTCGAGCCGGCCAGCGAGATCGTCAAGCGTTTTTCAACCGGCGCCATGTCGTTCGGCTCGATCAGCCGTGAGGCTCATTCAACGCTTGCCATCGCCATGAACCGTATTGGCGGCAAGTCAAACACCGGCGAAGGCGGCGAGGAACCCGACCGCTTCAAACCATTGCCGAACGGCGATTCGATGCGCTCGGCCATCAAGCAGGTTGCCTCGGGCCGCTTCGGCGCCACCACCGAATATCTCGTCAATGCCGACCAGATCCAGATCAAGATGGCCCAGGGCGCCAAGCCCGGCGAGGGTGGCCAATTGCCCGGCCACAAGGTCGATGCGACCATTGCCCGGGTGCGCTATTCAACCCCTGGCGTCGGTCTCATTTCACCGCCGCCGCACCATGATATCTATTCCATCGAGGATCTTGCCCAGCTCATATTCGATCTCAAGAACGTCAACCCTCAGGCCGACATCTCGGTCAAGCTGGTGTCCGAAGTGGGCGTTGGCACCGTCGCTGCCGGCGTCACCAAGGCGCGCGCCGATCACATCACCATCTCCGGCTTTGAAGGCGGTACCGGTGCCTCACCACTGACCTCGATCAAGCATGCCGGCATCCCCTGGGAAATCGGCATCGCCGAAACCCAGCAGACCCTCGTCGTCAACCAGCTGCGCGGCCGCGTTGCCGTCCAGGTCGACGGTGGGCTCAGAACCGGCCGCGATGTCGTCGTAGCCGCGTTGCTCGGCGCCGATGAAATGGGCTTTTCAACCGCACCGCTGATCGCTGCCGGCTGCATCATGATGCGCAAGTGTCACCTCAACACGTGCCCGGTCGGCATCGCCACGCAAGACCCGGTGCTGCGCAAACGCTTCAAGGGTGCGCCCGAACACGTCATCAATTATTTCTTCTTCCTGGCCGAGGAAGTCCGCGAGCTGATGGCCGAAATGGGTGTCCGGACATTCGCTGAACTGGTCGGCATGACCGAATGGCTCGACAAGGTCGATGCCATCGATCACTGGAAGGCTGGCGGCGTTGATTTCTCGGCGATCTTTGAAAAGCCCGAGAATGACGACAACCTGCCGATCCACCATGCCGAAACCCAGCAGCATCAGATCGTTGATGTGCTCGACCGCAAGCTGATCGAGGCTGCATCGGCATCGCTTGAAGATGGCACCAGGACCGAGATCGACATCGCCATCGGCAACACCGACCGCACCGCCGGCGCCATGCTGTCGGGCGAGATCGCCAAGCGGTACGGTCACGCGGGCCTGCCCGACGACACCATTACGGTTCGCCTCACCGGCGTTGCCGGCCAAAGTTTCGGCGCCTTTGTCGCCAGCGGCCTGACCATGGAGTTGACCGGCGAAGCCAACGACTATGTCGGCAAGGGTCTGTCCGGCGGCAAGCTGATCATCAAACCATCGCCGGATGCAAAGTTCGACGCAGACAAGGCCTCGATCGTCGGCAACACCGTGCTGTATGGCGCCATTGCCGGGGAATGCTATTTCAGAGGCTGTGCCGGCGAACGCTTTGCGGTACGCAATTCCGGCGCTGTTGCCGTCGTTGAGGGCGTCGGCGATCATGGCTGCGAATATATGACCGGCGGCGTCGTGCTGGTGATTGGCCAGACCGGCCGTAACTTTGCCGCCGGCATGTCGGGCGGCGTTGCCTATGTGCTCGATGAGGACGGCGACTTTGCCAAACACTGCAATCTCGCCATGGTCGATCTGGCGCCGGTGCCGTCCGAGGAAGACACCATCGAAGAGCTGCACCATCACGGCGGCGACTTCGAACACCACGGCCTGGTCGACATCACCGCCGACATGACCCGCCACGATGCCGACCGCATCTGGGAAATGCTCGACCGTCATCTGCAGCACACCGGGTCCGAACGCGCCCGCAAGATCATCAACAGCTGGGACAAGTATCTGCCCAAGTTCGTCAAGGTCATGCCGGTCGAATACCGCCGCGCCCTGCTCGAACTTGAGCGCGCCCAGTCCGAAAGCGATGGCATGCAGATCGGCATGGCAAGGTCAGCATAATGGGCAAGATTACAGGTTTTCTCGAGATCGACCGCCAGGAGCCAAAATACGCGCCGGCCGCCGACCGCATTCGCCACTACCATGAATTCACCGTGCCGCTGGACGAGCGCGAGCTGGTCCGCCAGGCGGCCCGCTGCATGGACTGCGGCGTTCCCTACTGCCACACGGCTGCGGCCGGCTGTCCGGTCAACAATCAGATTCCCGACTGGAACGACCTGGTCTACAACGGCGACTGGCGCAAGGCCTCGTCCAACCTGCATTCAACCAACAACTTCCCCGAGTTCACCGGGCGCACCTGCCCGGCGCCATGCGAGGAGGCCTGTACGCTCAACCTGGAAAACGCCCCGGTCACCATCAAGACAATTGAATCGGCGATCGTGAACCGCGCCTGGGCCGAAGGCTGGGTCACCCCGCAACCGCCTTCGGAAGAAACCGGCAAGCGGGTCGCTATCGTCGGCTCGGGCCCTGCCGGCCTGGCCGCTGCCCAGCAGCTTGCCCGCATCGGCCATGACGTGCATGTGTTTGAGCGCCAGGAAAAGGCCGGCGGGCTTTTGCGCTACGGCATTCCCGACTTCAAGATGGAAAAAGACATCATCGACCGGCGCTGCGCGCAGCTCAAGGCCGAGGGCGTCACCTTCCATTTCAAGAGCAACATCGGTTTCGAGCGCCCGTTGCAATCGCTTATTGATGGTCATGATGCGGTACTTTTGACCTGCGGCGCCGAACGCCCGCGCGATCCCGGCCTGCCCGGTGTCGACCTTGCAGGCTGCCACTACGCGATGCCGTACCTCGTGCAGCAGAACAAGCGCGGCGGCGAAGAATACATCGGCAACGAAGAAGACATCCTGGCCGGCGGCAAGCATGTCGTGGTGATCGGCGGCGGCGATACCGCGTCGGACTGTATCGGCACCGCGTTCCGGCAGGGCGCCTTGTCGGTGACCCAGCTCGACATCCGCCCGGTCCCGCCTGAAGAAGAAGACAAGCTAATGGTCTGGCCCTATTGGCCGACCAAGTTCCGCACCTCGACCAGCCAGGCTGAAGGCGCCGAGCGTGAATTCTCCTGCGCGACACTGGAGATCGTCGGCGAGGCCGGCACCGTCACCGCGGTCAGGTGCGCCCGTGTCGATGAGGCCCGCAAACCCCTGCCCGGCACCGAATTCGACATCAAGGCAGACCTCGTCCTGATCGCCATCGGCTTTGCCGGCCCGCTTGAAGAAGGCCTCCTCGAAGAGGTCGAGTTCGAGCGCGACGCGCGCACCAACGTTGCCGCCAATACGCAGGATTACAAGACTGCCCACGCCAACGTCTTTGCCGCTGGCGACATGCGAAAAGGCCAGTCCCTCGTCGTCTGGGCGATCCGCGAAGGCCGCCAGGCGGCATGCTCAATCGATGAATTCCTGATGGGCTCAACGCAGCTCCCGCGCTGAGTCTGGCTTCCCCTACTCAGCCGGCCAGCTGAAATCGTCAATGCGGCCGGTCGGCACGTCTGGCCATTCGCCATCGACGAACAGCCGGCCGGCAGCGCTACCGGGGATCGCAGTCGTGCGCAGCGATTTGATCACCGCTGCACCGGTCAGCACTTCAGCGCCGTCAGTTGGCTTGCGCGGCGTCGCGCGGGCGATCGTAATGGCATCAGCCTTGGGCAGACCAGCAGAGTCAAGCGTTGCCGGCTCGCCGGAGCGAAGGCTGTAGCCAAATATCGGTTTAGCTTCCAGATCCACCTCATCGACTGCAGCCACCGTGCCCGGTTCTGCCTCGCGAACACCATCCGACACCTCGATGTCCTTGTTGATCGTATCGATGACCAGTTTGGCCAGCTTGGTGTTGCCGGATTTGAGGAAGTGAATACCATCGGTTGAACGCAACCGGCGCGGCGCGCCGGTAACATCAATGCCCCTGTCGGTATAACTGCCATCCGGGGCAGAGAATATCTTTCTCACCTCGACAAACCGAACATTGGCCGCAGCCGCCTGCTCACGGTGCAATTGCGAGATTTTCCTCGTCGCTGCATCGTGGCTGGCCGATTTCATCGGCGGTAGCCCGACCCAGTAGACGGCAATCTTGTTCGATTTGAGCACCTTGATGATCTGGTCGACCCGTGCCCTGTAGTAGGTAATCCATTCCGGACTGCCGAATTCAAGCTGTTTGTCGGACAACCGCACGGGCTGGCTGTCATTGCTGCCGATGAGGACAACGGCAATATCCATCGAGTTGCTTTCGATGATCTTCGACAGCGCACTTGCCCAGTCATGGAACTGTGGCCGCGCCAGCCCTGAGCTTTCCTTGAACCGGCCCTTGATCTTCAGCCGCCGATTGCCCTTCGCCGCGCGCTGGCTGCCGGCCCATAGGCCCGCCGCCAGCGAATCGCCAAACACGAAGATCGAGTACTCGCTGCGCGATTTGCCAAGATAGCCCGCGCCCGGCGAGGCCTGCTGGGCCAATGCCGGCTGCCACACGCCGGCAACCAGACCAGCTGCGAGCCCGGCACACATGAACAGATAACTTCGGCTAGGTCTCATCTAATTCCGCAATCACAGATAGGGGCTGTTGAGACCAACTTATCTGCTGCGGCGCAAACGCTCAAGCAACTTGCGACTGGGATAGCCATCCGGCGGCAGGCCGGCCATTTGCTGATACGACACAATTGCCGCCCTGGTCTTCCTGCCGACCCGGCCTGAAACCTCACCCTTGTAGTGGCCTTCGCCAGCCAGCAGGGCCTGTAGCTCCTTGCGCTGGTTGCGTGACAGCTGCGGATCA
Source organism: Ahrensia sp. (assembly GCA_024639025.1). Classification (GTDB taxonomy): domain Bacteria; phylum Pseudomonadota; class Alphaproteobacteria; order Rhizobiales; family Rhizobiaceae; genus Ahrensia. Next base: position 15,697 of record JAHEJF010000006.1, read on the forward strand.
TCCTTGGGCCACCGGCCGACAATCGGCCCGGCGCCGCGAATGCGGTCTGCCAGATGTGCAACGCCCAGCGCATAGGCCGTCGAATTGTTATAGGCTAGGATCGCCTTGAAGTTTGGCGTAACCAGGAAGGCGGGGCCTTTGGCACCGGCCGGCAGCACGATCCAGCTCTCGGACGTGGCCACGCCATAGTTGCCACCGCGGATCGGGCGCACGCCCATCTTCGCCCACGCCGCCACCGAGCGGCGTTTCGACCGGCCGGCCTTGCTGAAATCGAAACCTTTCGGCAATTTCACTTCCCAGCCCCACGGCCGGGTCTTTTTCCAGCCTGACTTGCGCAGATAATTCGCCGTCGATGCGGTCGCATCGGCCACCGAATTCCAGATATCGCGCTTGCCGTCGCCGGTCCAGTCAACCGCATAGGCATTGTAGGTCGTTGGAATGAACTGGGTATGGCCCATCGCGCCGGCCCATGAACCGGTCATCTGCGCAGGTGAAATATCACCCTTCTGCAGGATCTGCAGCGCCGCCAGCAACTGCTTGCGGCCAAATTTCTGACGTCGCCCGGTATAGGCCAGCGTGGCCAGCGCGCGGATCGTACTCAGCTCACCCTTGTAGCCGCCATAGTTGGTTTCCATGCCCCAGATCGCCAGGATGACATGCCGGTCGACACCGGTGCGCTTCTCAATGGCCCGCACCAGCGGGCCATGCGCCTGCAGCATCGCCCGGCCCTTCTGGATACGCGTCTCACTGACCCGTTTGGCCAGATAGTCCCATACCGGCGTGTTGAATTCGGCCTGATTGCCATCGAGTTCGATGACCTTGGGATTTGGCGTCAGGTCGGCCATGACCCTGTTGTAAAGCCGCCGCGAAATACCTTTGGCTTTGGCCTTTGGCCAGAAGTCGGAGGTGAACTGCTGAAACGCCGCATTGCGGCTCAAGATGGCGATGGCACCGAGATCATAATCCACCCTGTCATCGGTTGCCTGCACACGCGGCGCGTCGACAAAACCGATCGACAGCACACTCGCCGACAGCAGACTGACGCCTGCCGCGATGCCGATCCAGTTCGAGTTAAAAAATTCACGCATGGTGTCATCCTGATTCGACACCAGTGTCGTGGTTAATAATTAGCAAATAGTGAAGGAAATGAAGCCGTTTTCAAAGCAAACGCTTTGCAGGTACTACGCCGCGTCGTTGCGCAGCTGCAGATGGCGCTCCCAGGCCAGCGCTACTTCGACTATCTCATTAAGGTCATTGTGCTTTGGCTGCCA
>JAHEJF010000236.1 GCA_024639025.1 Ahrensia sp.
CGCCGCGGAGCATATTCATTCCGGATTGCCAAGCAAAATCCTTTTGAATGTTTCAACACGTCTCCCGAGATCATCCGAACGGGGATTGACTGAGCGGCAGCTTTGTTCGCATAACGGACATTCCCGGCCCGATTGAGATGCCAAGTTTGCTGCTGCATGGCACTCATCTCAAAAACTTATCCAACATTTTGCGCCCTGATCCATAATCATTTCCGATTGAAACGAGGCGTTTATGGATTGGGCATTGGGCTCGGTGCTCGGTTCACTATCGGTTGCCGGTTTCTCGGCATGGAAAACACAAACGTCCGCTTTGAGCCCAAAGCTGCCATTGGTTTTATTGAAGATTATTCGATTCAGATGAGGTAATCTGCCTCTAACAAAGCCCGCCCTTGAAGCTGCCGAACAGGCCTGCATCCCAGCAATTAATGGGATAGTCAACAATCTGTTCATTAACTGTGAAGTAATATGGTCGTTGTTAAACAACAATGATGGTAGGCATTTATGGTCAATTGCGCTTCCCAAAAAAAGTACTCGTCGGCACGCCCAATAGAAAATCGCGTGGCCATCCGAAAAGATACCTACCTGAGAGCTGCTGACTTAATCATTGGTGAAGAAAAATTGACGATTGCCGCGTCAGTATTGGATTCATCCAGCCGTGGATTACGTTTGTACGTAAATTCCTCAATTCGCATTCCAAAGCGATTTACAGTGATTCTTTGTAACCCTCATTCTACGCATAATTGCGAGTTGGTCTGGCAGAACGAGAAAGAAATTGGACTAAAATTCATTTCTTAGTCTGTGGCCATTCCAACAATCTATCTTTTCTAAAAAGATCAAAGTGTTGCGTCGTTCAGTTGATGCCACCGCCTTAAGCCGACATTGCGCAGGGTGCATCGAATGCCCGCCTCGAGCCCAAACATGCCGTTCATTAAGCACGCCCGATGCGGTGCAGCAGCAGGGCGAATCGACCATACGCTTTGTAATCTTGGCAACTGATTAGTCTCGGATTCTAAGCGACTGAAAATGACCAGCATCGTCCTTCCTATGCCGATATCAGTGCTTTGGCTGCCTCTTCAACGCGTTGATGAAACCAAAGTATCTCCGGTCGATCTCCGGTGGTTGCGCTTCGGAACAAACTCAATTCAAGCGGATCCAGATCGACAGGAACGTCACGCTTCTCCAAGCCATAGACATCTGCAGATTCTTCCATGGTAACAGACGGTACCGAAAGTAGCATGTCGGTCCGAGCAAGAATGGGGGCGGCCATGGAAAACTGCGTCACAACGGCGCCGATCTGTCTCTTAACACCTAACTCCATGGCCACCCGATCAACTGGGCTGCGGCCGGAAGGAGATGAAGCGCTGACCTGCAAATGTGGGAAGCGCATCCATGACTCTGCAGACCAACTGGTGAAAGCGGGGTGGTTTTTGCGTCCATATACTTTCCAAGGCCAAGCGCCAATTGTCGCCCCCCGCAGATCATCCTTCTTTTTGAAACTCGGCGCGATAATCGCGTCATACTTGCCTTGACTCATGTCCAGAACCGCCGATGGAGAAACCGCTACCAGCTCCACGCTTACCCCAGGGGCTTCTTGTTCAACGACTTTCAGCAAGTGGGGAAGCAACGAAGAGATGAAATCCGGAGCGGCTAGCCGAAAGCTACGAGTGGACTCCGCCGGGTCAAAAGGCTCAGGCTTCGCAAGCGTAAGTTCAACCTGAGCCAGGAGTGATGGCAGCGTTTCCGCAAGGCTTTGCCCTCGCGCCGTCGGCACCATGCGCCGTCCATCCCTGACGAGCAACTCGTTGTCAAACAGCAGCCGCAATCGTTTGAGTGCGTGACTGACGGCAGAAGAAGTCAGGTTCAGCTGCGCTGCGGCTCGGCCCACACTTCTCTCACGCAGCAAGACGTCCAGCACGACAAGCAGGTTCAGATCAGTCTTTGAAAGTGGAGGCGCAATCATAGTGAATCAAATTCATCATAGCTGAAAAAGTTTCATTTGATTCATCATACGTGGCACGCGACAAAGATGCAATCCGAGCGATTGCAGGAACGCGTCATGCTCAGTCATTCCCCGATTCTGATCTGGGTGAACATATTCTATCTCATGCTCGCCTTCCTCTTGAGCATCCAGCGCCCAAGTCAGGAGACATCGCCATGCCTTTCATAATCGTTGCGCTTGGGAGCACAGCATTTCTGTTCGTTCTCAGAAAACCAAGATCAACCCACTAATCCTGACCAAATCCATAAATGGAGACCAGATAATGTTGAAAAAAACCGGCTTTGCCATCACACTTGCAACTGCACTCACGTTGGGGACACAGGCAATTGCCGAGACGTCCCTGGACATAAAATTTGCTGGGGCGCTTGAGTTCGCAGAGGATGGGACGCTCTTTGTTGGCGACAATCACAATGGTGCAATCTATGCCTTTGAAACCACGAGCGCGGCCAATGAGGGCCAAATCATGCCCAGCTCGATTGCTAATATCGACGCCAAAATCGCCGAATTGCTTGGCGTTGGTGCGAGTGCGATTGAGATCAACGACATCGCAGCCCATCCGGTATCCAACGATATCTATATCTCGGTGACCCGGATCGGCAATCTTGTCTCTCACCCCGCGATTGTCACAGTCTCACAAGACCAAAACATCAGCCTGCTGGACCTCGCGACGCTAGAGTTCCAAAAGCAGGAGCTCAATGAATTCCCCAATGGTGAAATAACATTCAATGGACGTCCAGGCGGGCCTGGGCCCGCCTTACCACGAGATCGTGCCAAGACCGCGGTGCCTATCAATTCGCTCGCGATCATGGACATGGAATATTACGACGGTGAATTATTCGTGTCGGGCGTCGCAACTGATAATTTTCTCTCAACCCTTCGTCGGATGCCCTATCCGTTTGATGGTGCCCAAAGCGTCGCCAATGTCGAAATGTATCACATCGCGCATGACCAGTACGAGAGCCGCGCACCGATCCGCGCGATGTCGATCCAGGAAATTGATGGCAAGCCGCAATTGGTTGCCGCTTATACCTGCAGCCCAATTGTATTAGTGCCGCTCGATGAAATCGAGGATGGTGCGAAAATCTCAGCCCGCACAATTATGGACTATGGAAACGGACAACCGATTGATATGATTGCGTTTAACTTTCAAAGCCCATTTGGCGGTGAAGCTGAACCGACGCTCTTTGTGACAAGCAATAGCCGACAGCCCCAACTCATTCCGATTAGCGGTCTGCAAAACACGCCCGTCGTCACGCATAACGACTTCGAGCGTGGCCCCAAGCTTGACGACCACCCGATTATGCCGTTTGGCCCAGTTGGAAAAAATGTGATGTTCGAAGGCGTACCGCTGCATATGACTATGGTTGCTGATGGCTTTTTTGCCTCGATAACTCGCGATGCCTATAACGGTAGCCTAAACCTCGACACCAATCCGAGTTGGTTCCCGAACCGCATCCACAATCTGCTCGCTGAATTTGACTTCCCGCAATATGACCCTGCGGTTAGCCAGGCGCGGATGGCAGAGTAACCGTGTTTCACTCAATCATGAACGGGCTCGCCAAGTCATTGGCGGGCCTTACCACGGGGGTTGTCGTGGTTTCTGCCGTCTTCGCTGATGATTTTGCGCTGAGTTTGCCCCAAGACGCCGACGATCCCGTGGCGCTTGCACTGCCAGACGGCTTTGTCGCTGAACCGGTCGAAGTCTTGCAGGTTTTTGTCGGATCTGCTGAAGGGTGTTGTGACGACAGGATACCCATTGCGGGCAGGTACGCCCTCGAAAACAACGTGCTGAGTTTCACCCCTGCTTTTGGGTTTAATGCGGGCGCGGCCTATGTCGCGCGTGTTCAGGGGGCGCAAAGCGAAGAGCCGACTCCCTTTAGCATTGCCCCTGACAATGCAGCAGCTCCTGCCGCTGTGACCCGGATCTATCCGAGCGGTGATGTGCTGCCCGAAAACATCCTGCGGTTCTACATCCATTTTTCGGTGCCCATGATGCCCGGTGTGGCTTTTGACCACATCAAGCTGCGCGACGCTTCTGGCGCAGTCGACGAGGCCGCGTTTATGCGGTTCAAGCAAGAGCTCTGGAATGAGGACAGGACGAGATTGACGCTTTTAATTGATCCTGGCCGCATTAAACGAGAGGTTGCAACTAACGTAGATCTTGGTCCCGCGTTACTTGCTGGGAATCAGTATACCTTGTCAGTTGATGGTGGTTGGCCGTCCGTAGATGGCCAATCTGAATCGGCTCCCTTCTCCAGAACGTTCAGTGTAACCACTGCGCTACGTGAGCGACCCGATGTTCGTCTCTGGCAAGCCACATCACCGTGCATTGGAACCAATGAGCCATTGGAACTTCTATTTGATCGGCCGTTCGACCGCCATCTATTGGAGAAAGATATTCGTGTGTTTGGTGGAGATAAGCAGGTCGTCTCGGGAGCCATTGATATTGGTGCCGGAGAACGTTCTTGGCGTTTCATACCAAATGAACCCTGGTCCACCGCAGAAATACAGGTCATTGCGAACTCCAAATTGGAAGACGTCGCTGCAAATAA
>JAHEJF010000237.1 GCA_024639025.1 Ahrensia sp.
TTGGCAATTGTTTCGTTGTTCATCATCGCATCCTTTTCAAGTTGCAGAAAGAATGTTCGAAAAATGAGACTTTTAGAAGAAATGAAAATCTAAGTTTCCGGCGCTCAGGGGTACAACGATCCACAATACGCGCCGGATGGCCAAGTTTCACCGCTTTGAGAGATCGTAGAGCATCGCCTCCACTTCGATATAGGCCTTGTCTATGGCAGCTTCATCTGCGCCTCGAATAACGATATCGGTCGAAAATTTTTCGCCTTCATATTTCGGGTAGGAGCCGATGATCGTGTCGGGATTGTTCTCCTGCACCTTGCCAAGCGGCACACCAATCGTGCCTTCCCCATAGGTGCATTTGATCGTCTTGGAAGTCAGTTTTCGGCCTGTGCGCAAAGCGCCAGCCACATTGTCCAGCATGGCCTCGAAAATGCGAGGAACACCGGCCATGACATGAACGTTGCCGATCAGAAAGCCAGGTGCTTTGGATATCGGATTGTCAATCAGGCCGGCGCCTTCCGGAATCCGGGCCATGCGCTTGCGCGCATCGGTAAATTCAACGCCCTTGGTTTCATAATGCGTGGCAAGCACTTCGAGCGCCCGTTCGTCATGATCACAGGGCAATCCAAATGCCTTGGCAACCGAATCGGCAGTGATGTCATCATGGGTTGGCCCGATACCGCCTGAGGTAAACACATAGGTGTTGCGCGCCCTGAGCGTATTGACCGCTTCAATGATCGCATCCTCATCATCAGCGACAAAGCGCACTTCGACCAGATCCACACCAATCGCCGTCATGACCGAAGCCAGATGCGCAGCATTGGTGTCGCGTGTTCGACCGGAAAGGATTTCATCTCCGACCACGATCATGGCGGCGGTGATGATGTCGGAAGTCTCGGGTATTTCGGTGTTCATGTCAGGACGATGCATCTTGGAAAACTGCCAAAACTATATGATGCATTTGCGTGACATGACAATGCGGATGGCGTGCAATTCCACCATCTTGAAGCGCGCATTTCAATTTCGCCAGCGGACAGGGGAGCAGAGCGCGCGTTTGTCACAATTTTTACAACTTCACAATGACGCCCGGATCCTTGTGTACGCTTTGACTCTGTTTTTTTGCGCATAACACTGTTTTTTCTCGCATTTGCTGCGGTGCACACTCTAGAGATTGTGCAAGCGCACTGTCAAATTTACTGATTGTGACAAAAATTACTCTTTTGGTCCTGCAACATCCAGAGATTTTGGTGGAGGGCTTACAAAGCTAGGTGTAGCGAGAAAGGCGACGAGCATGACATACACGGCACAAATTGAGGCAGCGAAAGCCACCATAGAGAAGAACGGGCCTTCCTGGAGCGGCATCAGTGCTGAGTCTGTGGCGCGCATGCGTGCACAGAACAAGTTCCAGACCGGGCTGGATATTGCGCGTTATACAGCCAAGATCATGCGCGAAGACATGGCGGCCTATGACAAGGACCCGGCCAATTACACGCAATCACTTGGTTGCTGGCACGGCTTCATCGGGCAGCAGAAGATGATCTCCATCAAGAAACACTTTGGTTCCACCAAGGGCCGCTACCTGTATCTGTCCGGCTGGATGGTCGCCGCACTTCGCTCTGAGTTCGGCCCATTGCCCGACCAGTCCATGCACGAGAAGACATCCGTGCCTGCTCTGATCGAAGAACTCTACACATTCCTGCGTCAGGCCGATTCGCGTGAATTGGGTCTATTGTTCCACGATTTGGACGCGGCGCGTGATGCGGGTGACCAGGTTAAGGCAGCCGCAATCCAAAAAGAGATCGACGAGCATCAAACCCATGTTGTTCCGATCATTGCCGATATCGATGCCGGCTTTGGCAACGCTGAGGCAACCTATCTTCTGGCCAAGAAGATGATTGAAGCGGGCGCATGTGCACTGCAAATCGAAAACCAGGTTTCCGACGAGAAACAATGTGGCCACCAGGACGGCAAGGTTACCGTACCGCATGACGACTTCCTGGCAAAAATACGCGCCTGCCGCTACGCATTCATGGAACTGGGTGTTGAAGATGGCATCGTGGTGACACGGACAGATTCGCTGGGCGCAGGCCTGACCAAGCAGATTGCGGTTTCGCATGAGCCCGGCGACATTGGCGACCAGTACAATTCATTCCTGGATTGCGAAGAGATTGCACCGGAAGACCTCAACAATGGTGACGTCATTTTGAACCGCGATGGCAAATTGCTGCGTCCAAAACGCCTGCCATCCAACCTGTTCCAGTTCCGTCCGGGAACAGGCGAGGACCGTTGCGTTCTGGACAGCATCACGAGCCTGCAAAACGGCGCGGATCTGCTCTGGATTGAAACTGAAAAGCCGCATATCGGCCAGATTGGCGGCATGGTCAATCGCATCCGCGAAGTCATGCCGAACGCCAAATTGGTCTACAACAACTCGCCGAGCTTCAACTGGACGTTGAACTTCCGCCAGCAGGTTTTTGATGCATGGGAAGAGGCCGGCAAGGACACGTCCGATTACAGCCGTGATCGCTTGATGAGCGTTGATTATGATGACACCGAACTGGCACGCGAAGCAGATGAGCGCATCCGGACCTTCCAGGCTGATGCTGCGCGTGATGCAGGCATCTTCCATCACCTGATCACGCTGCCGACCTATCACACAGCGGCGCTTTCTACCGACAATCTTGCCAAGGAATACTTTGGCGATCAGGGCATGCTTGGCTATGTCGAGGGTGTTCAGCGCAAGGAAATCCGTCAAGGTATTGCCTGTGTCAAACACCAGAATATGGCCGGTTCTGATATCGGTGATGATCACAAGGAATATTTTGCCGGTGAGGCCGCACTGAAGGCTGGCGGCAAGGAGAACACGATGAACCAGTTCGAAGCCGCAGAATGATCTCTGCTTTACCTGACCTCCAGGCAAGGTAACAAAAACAAGGGCGCCGGTCACATGATCGGCGTCTTTTGTTTGTTAATCTTCCATTTTGGTTGCATCGGGCGGGCCGCCAATCCATATAAAATCCGTTCAATTGGGACGGATCGGTTACGGGGAGATATTTCATGAACCGACGCAGTTTTTTCATTGGTGCCGCCATTGCTGCGCTGATGACCGCGACTTCATCTTATGCGCAAGAAGTGACGTTGCGTTTACACCAGTTTCTGCCAAAGCAGGCTTCCATCCCTGGCAATGCCATCGAGCCGTGGATTGCCAAGATCGAAAAAGAATCCGACGGCCGCATCAAGATCGAGCATTTCGGCTCAATGCAGCTTGGCGGCGCGCCACCGGCGCTCTATAGCCAGGCGGTCGACGGCATTGCCGACATTATCTGGACACTGCCGGGCTACACGCCGGGAAGATTTCCCAAGATCGAAGCTTTCGAATTGCCGTTCATGACAGGCGATGCCGAGAGTTCATCGAAAGCATTGCATGAATATGTGATTGCCAACGCCATGGATGAATTCGCCGATACGCATCCGCTGGTCTTCCACACCCACGGGCCGGGCTATTTTCACACCAACAAGCCCTTGACCACGCTCAGCGACGTGAAAGGACAAAAATTGCGTGGCCCAACCCGCGTGGTGACCAACATGCTGGGTAAACTCGGTGCGACACCCGTCGGCATGCCGGTGCCGTCGGTTCCAGAATCCGTCTCGAAAGGCGTGATAGACGGCGCAGTCATTCCGTGGGAAGTGACATTGCCGCTCAAAATGTCTGAGTTGACCAGCAACCACGCCGGCTTTGCAACCGCGCCCGGGCTGTACAGCGCCAATTTTGTCATGACGATGAACAAGGCCAAATATGAAAGCCTGCCGGATGATCTGAAGGCGATTCTGGATTCAAATTCGGGGCCGGAAGTATCGGCGACGTTTGGAGCCGCCATGGACGCGCTCGACATTCAGGGCCGGGCCAAGGCGGAAGCGACAACCAACACGATTACTGACCTTGATGCCGAGCGTGAGCAGTGGATCGAAGCATCCAAGGGCGTTGAAGCCGACTGGATCGCTGAAATGGATGCCAATGGCGAAGATGGGGCAGCGTTGGTTCAATCTGCCAAGGACTTGATCGCCAAGAACGCGAAGTAATCTCTCACATTTGCGGGGCAGGGCGTCCCTGAAATTGAAAACGGGGCCACGCGGGCCCCGTTTTTTGGTGAAGCGCCGGGAGTATTAGCGCTCCAGAGCACCCACGCCTGAGAAGCGGAATGCCTCTTTCTGAAGATCGTCGAGTTCTTCTGCGCTCATTTCATCATGTGCAACGGTGATCCGGCCCAGGAAAACCAGCGGCAATTCAGCTTCGCGGCCTTCCAAATGTGCCTTGATCGCTTCGGCTGTCGCCGCGCCCACATCGTCACCCATGCGCATCGGTGTCGCATCGAGCTCGCCGCGACGGATCGCATCCAGTTCCAGGCCAGTGCCGCCCCAGCCGGTTGAGAAGATTTCCTTCTCTTTGCCGACCGCAATCTGGGCTTCAACCGAACCCATGGACATCGCCGTATTGGCATTGTGGATCACTGTTGCTTCCGGATAGGCCTGCAGGATCAATTGCGTGCCTTCAAAGCC
>JAHEJF010000238.1 GCA_024639025.1 Ahrensia sp.
GAGAGGTGCCCAGACGTTTTTGTCCTTGACCAAATTAGGCATCTTCTCACACATGCAACAAACCAGTTGGTCGATTTCCTTGACAATGGCGGGGCCGCTGATCCAGGTCGTAGGCTATGCGATATCAGCGATACTTGGCTTGCTGTCGTTGTTTTGGTTGGTTTCGAGCGCGTATGTCGCAGGAACCGTGGGGCTGGTGGCGGCGTTTGGCGTCATGGGTTCAGTCGGGCTTGTGATTTCAAGATCAGATGCCGCCTGGATTGGACGCATCACCACCTTCGCTCTGGCTACAGCGCGCAGGCCTGTCTTCGAAAATTGGCCCAATCGAGCCAATATGGGCAAAAGCATCGTTGAGGCGCTTAATCGGAGCGATTGCGACGAGGTGCTTGTGGTCTCGCACAGCATCGGCACACAACTCGGATTATTGGCTATGGCAGACGCCATCAAATCTGAGCCATTACTTGTCAAAAATGCAGTAGAAGAGGACCGTCTCAGTTTTGTGACTTTGGGGCAAACCGTACCGCTAATGAGCCGCATTTCAACGATCTTCGCAGATTCATTGTCGATTGTTGGCAAGAGCGAAATATGTTGGTTGGATGTCAGTGCACCAGCTGATCCTGCCTGTTATGCGCTCGTTGATCCTTATCGCGATCAGTTTGATGGCAAACCACGGGTAAATGTTCAAAATGCCAGATTTTTTAAGGGGTTTGCGACCGAAACCTATCGAAAAGCGCGAGAAAATCGCTTCACCATGCATTTTCTCTATTTGATGAGCCCGGATGCGAACGACAAAGAAGATCGGAGTTCGTGTTTTGACCTGTACCAGCTCTTGGCATCGGACAAATTGCTGGCAAGACAACTACCCGCGAGACCAAATGTGATTGAGCCTTTCTTTGCGCGGAAGACAAATCGATGACTGGTTTCTATCCACCCAGACCGCCAACTCAGGAATAGAAGTTGAGCTTGATCAAGCGCTTTATTCAGGGCCGCTACAGCTCTTTGACTACATTGTTTGACAAGGCCTACTCAATGAAGCTGGGTAAAATCTGGTCGCCCAGGGGCAAAGTGTATTTTCCAGTCGAACCGAGCCTTCTTGAGGAGATTCTAAGAGATCCCATTCGCTTTCCCAAAAGCACGCTCGCCAGTTCCGTCCTGGATCAATTGCTGGGTTAGAGCATCTTTGTCACCAATGGCGAGAAATGGCGCAAGCAACGTGAGATGATGACGCCGGCCTTTGAGCACGCAGGCATTCACAACACTTTTGAGGCGATGATCGATGCGTCTGAGGAAATGATCGAACGATTGCGGCCGCTGGCGACAGGCGAGACGTTTTTCCTTGATCAAGAAATGACCCATGTTACGGCCGATGTGATATTTCGGACCATATATTCACGTCCAATGAAGCGTGAAGACTCCAAGATCATTTTCGATGCGTTCAATTCCTATCAGGAACTTGCCTATGCGCACAGTGTCTGGCGGCTTGCTGGCTGCCCGGACTTTCTCTCACCGCCGCGTATCAGGGCCTACAAATTTGCCCGCATTGTCAGAGGATTGCTGGAGCGATTTGTTCATGAGCGGATGGCGGAAAATAAAGGCCAGAACGATATCCTTCAAAGCTTGATGGAAGCCAAGGATCCCGAAACCGGCGACAGGTTTAGTGAAAGCGAATTGGTTGACCAGGTGGCGATCATGTTTTTGGCCGGCCACGAAACAACTGCGAGCGCTCTGTCCTGGTCGCTCTATTTGATTTCGCATGTGCCCGAAGTGGCAGTAAGGATGCAGGAAGAGGCGGATGCATTCTGGTCTGCCGGAGCGCAATTCAAGAACCAGAAATTACTCAATTTCACACGCGACGTTTTCCGAGAAGCGATGCGGCTCTATCCGCCAGTCGCAATGATGCCCAAAGACGCTGCGCATCAAGAAGAGATGCGTGAGAAAAAGGTCAGAAAAGGGGCGGTCATCATGGTTTCGCCTTGGCTGTCACATCGCAATCGGGATGGGTGGACCGAACCTGACATGTTTGATCCCGACCGGTTTTCCAATCCGCACGAAAGCAAGGGCGTGCGGGAGCGCTACATGCCGTTTTCAAAGGGGCCAAGGGTATGTCTGGGTGCGTCATTTGCGATGCAGGAGGGGGTCTTGATCTTGTCTGCTATTCTTCACAATTTCGATATTGCAAAGGATGAAAACCACGTTCCGGAACCCGTTGCACGCCTTACACTGCGACCGATCAACGGCATTTCCATCCGATTGACACCCAGGGATAGTCAACCGTCATAACAGCGTGTGACAGGTTCCTTGGCCGACAATGGTCAAAGCCAAAGCTAGCTACTGCAAGTCGCCAAAAGCCTTTTGCATCCGCTCCACCGCATCGATGATCTGTTCGCGTCGGCAGCCAATGTTGAAACGCAAGAACATTGCGCCACCCGAGCCGAAAGTGGGCCCGTAATTGGTGGCAATTTTTGCAACTTTTTCCACGCGTTCGATTACTTCTTCCATCGACATGCCTGTGCCGGAAAAGTCCACCCACGCTAGAAAGGTCGCCTCCAGATTCATGGAACGAACACCGGGAAGGGCGTTGAGACCCGCGTCAAAGATGCGTCTGTTCTCTTCCAGATAGGCAAGCAGCTCCTCCAGCCATTCTTCGCCGTGATTATAGGCAGCTTCAGCCATGACGAGGCCAAAGCAATTTTCTGATATGCCTAATGCCTTCATCGAGGCCGAAAATTCGGCGCGCAGCTTTTCGTCTTCAATGATCACATTGCCACAGTGGCCTCCAGCAAGATTGAACACTTTGGTTGTCGCCGACATCATCACGAGTCGGCTCCGGATGGCATCTGAGACAAGCGGCATCACCGTGTGCCTGTGACCCTCAAATACCAGATCATGGTGGATTTCATCACTGATCAGAATGAGATTATGCTTGATACAGAATGCGCAGACGGCCGCGAGCTCATCGCGCGTCCAGACCCGTCCGCCGGGATTATGCGGCGAACAAAAGATCAGCATCCTTTCATCACCCTTTAGACTGCTTTCCAAAGTGTCCAGATCGAGTTCGTAATGACCGTTATTGTTGACAAGAACGCTTTCATGAATGCGGCGTCCATTGGCCTCAAGGACCCGTGCAAAGGCGTGGTAGACAGGTGTGAATAGTATCACCGCATCGCTGGGCGTGGTCCATGTTTGCACAGCAAGGCCGACGCCGGTCACCAGTCCATGTGAATTGAATATCCAACTGGGATCGATCTTCCAGTCGTGCCGGCGCTCCATCCATCCACAGATTGCCTGCTTGTAGGATGTTTGGTCGCCATAATAGCCAAACACGCCGTGATCAACCATGTCGGATAATGCATCGAGAACCGCTTGTGGAGGCTTGAATTCGGTATCAGCAACCCACATCGCCAAGCCGTCGTCCGGACTGATATCGTATTTGGTTCCAAGCGCATCCCATTTGCCGCTGTGTTTGCCGATGCGGCTGATTGGTTCGTCAAAATTTGTTTTCGTCATGACTTGGTCTCAACAAACTGGGCAAGAGTAAATCTTATCGAATGACGACTTTATCCAGCCCATGGAAATGAAAAATATCGCGATATCTCGGCGTCTCAACCAATTCAAGGTCAGGCAGCCGGTTGAACAGTGTTTTTAGCCCCACCTGCAGTTCCAGGCGCGCCAATGGAGCGCCGATGCAAAAATGTATGCCTGCACCAAAAGTAACGTTGGATTGATCTGGACGATCAGGATCAAACAATAACGGATTCTGAAATTGGCGGGGGTCGTGGTTGGCAGCACCAAGCAGCAGGCCGATTTCATCGCCTTTTTTCAAATTGATTGTGGCTCCGTCGATTTCCAGCGTCAAATCCTCAAGGCAGTAGCGTGTGAACATGTGAAGTGGCGCATCTATGCGCAAACATTCCTCAACTGTTGCTGCAGTTGAACCTTCATTTTCGAATAGTTTTCTGACACTTATACCGCTTTCCAGAATCGTTTTCACAGCGTTGCCCAGTTGATGTACAGTCGCCTCGTGACCGGCATTGAGCAGCACAACAACCGTTGAAATCAACTCATCTTCTGTAAGCACATCGCCGTTTTCATTGGCATCGATCAAAGTTGTAAGCAGGTCATTTTTCGGTGTTTGGCGGTGGTGTGCAATGTGCGTACGCAGAAACGCAGCAAACTCCTTGGCTGCCGTGTCTGCTGCGACTTGATCTTCGATGGACGGATCGAGCACATACATTTTGACGATTGCATGTGACCAGTCGAGCAGTTGCTGCCCGGCATCCTTGGGCACACCAAGGAGATCGCAGATTGTTATCAGCGGCAGGGGTGTCGCATAGTCTGTTAAAAGATCCGTCTCACCGTCAAACTCATCAATCAGCTGATTACAGAGAGCCTCGATTTGCTGGCGCAGGCGTTCGACCTGACGTGACACGAAGGCACGATTGACCAGCTTTCTGAGCCGTGTGTGCCCGGGTGGTTCCAACTCAAGCAGCGAGTGTCGTTCGACAGCGTCGAAATTTTTCAG
>JAHEJF010000239.1 GCA_024639025.1 Ahrensia sp.
AGAACACCCAGATAGGTCTGAATCCAAAACGCGCCGATCTGCATCAATAAAAGACCGCTGGTCAACATGGTGACAAGAAAGCCGCCCAGGAGTGTTCCCAGCACGGAGACTCTACCCCCTGTCAGCAGTGTTCCGCCAAGTACAGGCGCCAGGAATGCTGGCAGCAACCAATCCTGTCCAAGTTGACCGGCCATCGAAGGGATGGCTGCGCCAGTACGGGACACCAACATGAAGCCAGCGACCCCCGCAAGTATGCCCGAGAGGGCATGACACCAGACGATCATTCGATCCACTCTTATGCCGGACAATTCGGCGGCGCTTGGACTGGCACCAGCTGCGAGGATTTGTCGGCCTAATGAACCAAAGGCAAAGAGAAGCCAGAGTAAGAAACCAACCCCAATTGTTACCAACAACATCGGTGGAAAAACGCCCCAAAGCTTCATTCGCCCGAAAGCAGTGAAAGCCGGTGAAATCTCGCGATAAGATTCTGCCTGGGTAAGAAATATCATAACACCAAACATGATGCTCATGGTGGCGAGCGTGATGACAAAACTGTGCAAGCCGCTGCGTATGATCAGTATGCCGTTAATGGCTCCCAAAAGGCCGCCCATTGCCAATCCGCCAATTAGCGCCGGCAACCAGTGTAGTCCCATTTCCTGCATGAACCATCCGCCAACCATGGCGGCACACACGCCAATTGCACCAACCGCAAGGTTGAGCCCTCCGGTTACAATCACAATCATCATCGAGAAGCCGATCATGATGTTCACCGCGGATGTTCTTCCCAGCGCGTATAAGCTGAACTTGGAAAGAAACATCGGTGAAATAGTCGAAAATATGATCGCAAAGATGGCGATCAGAACAATGAGGCCGAACTCATTACTGAGTAGAAACCGCTTGACCGGCCCAAATTGGCTACCCTGTTTGGGCATAGCAGTCGCCGGCGCCACGCTCTCGTTTTCGATATTGGACATTGTCGACTACCAATTGCTCAAAGGGAAAAAGAAGGGGCGATTGCGCCCCTTCAAACCGCGAGTTAATTACAGTTCAGGTAGGTGTCCTCAAAGCCTGCAAATATCTCTTTGGTAATCGTCTGCATGGAGTTCACGTAGTTGTCGACAGCATCAACACCGGCAAAAACCGTACCGCTATCGATAAACTTGTCTGTCAGAGCGATCGTCTTGAACGGCGCGTCCTCTTTGACGGTACAGCCTGAACGAAGCTTATCTGCCGCATAGGACCCAAGATAGCCTTGTCCGTAAGGGTTTTGCAGCATGGTTCCATGCACGTAACCATCCTTGATGGCGCTCAGAACAACCTCGTCATGATCAATCCCAACCATCTTGATCCGTTTGTCGCCGATTTTTCTCAGCGAGTTGGACGCTACAACCGCAGGAACCCATGCTGTTGTAATGATGCCGTCAACATCCTCAGCATGGGCAGCGAGATAGGCATTGATCTTTTCTTCAGCAGGTTCTGGTGCATCTATGTCAGCGATGACTTGGATTACTTCAGCACCGCCCTCTGAAGCTGCTTTTTCAACCGCATCGATTCTCAACTGAGTGTTCGGATCGACGAGAAAGCCCGTAAAGTGTGCAATCTTTGCGCCTTCAGGAAGCACCTTAAGCAACTCCTTTGTTCCCAAATAGGCGGAGTTACCAGTATCCGTGCCCATGCAAAACACAGCTTCGGATGGATCTTTCAAACAGCCTGCAAGAGCCATGACGGGTGCGCCGGTTGCTGCGAGTTCATCAGCAATTGCGACTGTGCCCACCGGATCGCCTGGGAAGACCAAAAACGCATTATAACCTTGGGTGACCAGGCTTTCGAGCATCTGGTTTTGCAAGCTCAGTTCCCATTTCTGCGGCACCTTGTAATCGGCAGCTGACAATCCAAAGTCCTTTGCAGCGTCCATGCCTGCCTGTTCCCAAGCAGCAAAGTATGGATGCGGTCCACCTGGAACCAGCGCAACCCGTGTGTCGGACTGTGCCAGCGCGCCGTGTGCGCCTAGCATCATCCCTGCCAAAGCAGCGCATATCGTTGATATCTTTTTAATGTTGGTCATCTCTCTAAACTTCCTCCCTATTTAGAGTTCGAAGATCATCAGTGGGTAGTCGTAAGGTAGTATGGTAGTATACGTATTGCCAACAAGCAAGCCGATTTGTCTCGTGGTCGGCCCGATTTACGGGCGAGACTTTCGACAGGCGACCATCAACAATAAAATTAAAAGTGGTAAGTTGCTGACCTTAAAGCAGCAATCCCGATCAAAGCTCAAAATACTCTGGATGCTCTTTTGCCGTATCTGCGATCATGTGATTGGCCCGGCGCAGGTGTAAGGTCATCGCAGTGATTGCTTCAGCTTCATCGCGTCGACATATCGCTTGCGCAATTTTTCGGTGCTGCTTCAAAATCGCTGGTGTCTCCCGTTGTGAACGGATCGCATAGCGAAAACGATCCATGTGCATTTTGACCCTTTGCACCTCGGGCCAAATGTCGGCCACACCACAATGTACCGCGATCGCCTTGTGAAATGCTTCGTCAGATTGGAAAAACGCATTCTCATCGCCAAGCTCTGAATGAACGGCCTGGAGTTTCAACTCGCGGTCAAGCGCCTTGCATAGTGCAGTATTATCTTCCAACTCCACAGCTCTGCGGACCAAGGCCAGTTCAAATGCTTCCCGCATGAACTGAGACTTTCGAAATTCGGTCGCGCGCATTGGCGCAACGATTGTGCCGCGTTGTGGCACGATATCGAGAAACCCCAAATTCTCTAAACGCAGAAACGCTTCGCGCACCGGCGTGCGACTGACACCAAGTTCCTTTGACAGCTTGACTTCAGACAATCGTTCTCTTGGTTTAATTTCCAGTCGAAGGATCATCGAGAGTATTGCTTGATAAACGCGATCGGTCATCGACTGACCGACAATGCGTTGTTTCAGATTTTCAGCAGCGCCCATATATCTTGCCTTGCATCATGTCGATTGTTGTCGACACGGTCATTCAATTGGCTAACATACTAGTATACAAAATGTATACTGCAAAGTGTCATGCTTAGTAAAGGAGTGCGTTCAATGCTTGAGTTGCCACAAATCGGAATGGGCTGTGCACCCTTGGGCGGATTGCTAGAAGCTGTCACGGCAGCGGATGCGAGCGAGACGTTAGCTTCTGCCCTGGCTGGCGGCATAACCTACTTTGATACAGCTCCCTTCTACGGCTTTGGCTTGTCTGAGCGAAGAGTTGGTGATGCAATCCGGGATCACCCGAATTGTATTTTGTCCACAAAAGTTGGGCGCCTGCTGGCCAAGGGCGCTTGGGACAATCCGAGTGAACATGGATGGCCTGCAGCTTTGCCGTTCCATCACATCTACGATTACAGTTATGATGGCGTGATGCGATCTTACGAGGACAGTCTTCAAAGATTGGGCATGGATCGGATCGACTTGCTGTTCCTGCATGATATCGGCTCATTCGCGCACACAGATCCAGACGAAGAGTCCCGTCACTTCAAAGATGCAATGTCAGGCGGCTATCGCGCTTTGGATGAATTGCGCCAGAATGGCGACATCAAAGCGGTCGGAATCGGCGTAAACGAAATCGACGTTTCCCTTCGTGCGCTGGAACATGGAAACTGGGACTATTTTTTGTTGGCAGGACGGTACACGCTGCTCGAGCAGGACGCGATGGCTGAACTGTTTCCTACCTGCGAGAAAAGCGAAACCTCAATCATTGTGGGCGGCCCCTACAATAGCGGAATCCTTGTGGGCGGACAAACTTGGAATTATGCCGATGCTCCAGAACACATCGTCAAAAAAGTAGCAAACATCAAAGATGTCTGCCAACGCCACCAGGTCCCGATGGCCGCCGCGGCGCTGCAGTTTTGTTCCGCACACCGCGTCGTCAAATCTGTAATTCCAGGTGTTCGAACTGCTAGAGAAATGCGACAGACGCTTGAATGGATGGAGATCACCATACCCAACGAATTATGGGCAGATCTCAAGTCCAATAATTTGCTGGATACTGACGTACCAACGCCAGGCTAAAGACTTTTTGGTGCTTGTTTTTCGGATCATTGAGCAAGGCACCAGGGTAAACTTGGATTGAGCATCATCGAATTGAAACGGGGCATTTTGGGCTCGGTCAGAGTAAAGTTAATTGCTTGAACCGCGAGGCAAAATGAGATTCACCGGCATTGATATTGCTTGCTTTTTGCAGTTTTGCGCAAGCCGGTTGAACCGCTTCACAAGAATTCACTATTTTGCTCTGACAGTGCCATTTGGTTGGATGATGGATAACGGTGATGCCAGACTAATTCGAACCAGTCTCTGTTTGCCGTTGGGGGCGTGAACCTATCCGGAACAGAGTTGACGCCACTCATTGAGAGCAGTGGTACGGTTGAGCTTGAAGTTTTGGCTTGAGTAGAGATGGCGCTCCTGATCGAAGTGATTGTGGACTGAGGAAAGAACGGCGGCGAACTTTTGTAAACTTCGCATCTGCCTGAAGCGGACCGATTCATGACTGACA
>JAHEJF010000007.1 GCA_024639025.1 Ahrensia sp.
TCAACGCTCTGAAAGTGCTCTATCGGGGCGAAGAATTCGAAGACGAGATGGTGGGCTACCTTCCGCATTGCACATTTAATCTCAATGCGCGCGCTGCTTCCATTGATACGCCACTTCATGCCTATGTGCCGCAAAAGCATGTGGACCATGTTCATCCTGACGCCATCATCGCCATTGCAGCTTCTGAAAACAGCAAGGAACTGACCAAACAAATCTTTGGCGACACCATCGGCTGGTTGCCCTGGAAACGCCCCGGATACGAACTCGGTCTTTGGTTGGAGAAATTCTGTCAGGAGAATCCGGACGCCAAGGGCGTGGTTCTTGAAAGCCACGGACTTTTTACATGGGCTGATTCCGCTGAAGACTGCTATTCTTTGACAATAGATATCATCAACAGGGCAATCGCCTGGTTCGAAGAAAACACCGGCGACAAACCCGCTTTCGGTGGCGAAAGGTACCAGGCGCTGTCCCCTCAGGAGCGACGCAGAATTGCTGGCACTCTCATGCCGCATATTCGTGGCATGGTTTCAGGCAATGTTCACATGGTTGGTCACTTTTCAGACGAGCCCACCGTGCTTGAATTTGTATGCGCCAATGACATGGAGAAACTGGCGGCACTGGGCACCAGTTGCCCCGACCACTTTCTGCGCACAAAAATCCGGCCGCTCGTTGTCGATTTCGATCCCGGCAAACCCGATCAGGATGCAACGATAGCCAGCTTGCAAAACTCGGTTGAAACATACCGTGCTGACTATGCCGCCTACTACGAACGCTGCAAGCGCGAAGACAGTCCGGCAATGCGTGATCCCAACGCTGTGGTTTATCTGGTGCCTGGTGTTGGCATGATTACATTTGCAAAGGACAAGGCAACCGCGCGCATTGCAGCCGAATTTTATACCAACGCAATCAACGTGATGCGTGGCGCGTCGGGTGCTTCCACCTATTGCGGCTTGCCTGAGCAGGAAGCCTTTGACATTGAGTATTGGCTATTGGAAGAGGCAAAGCTTCAACGCATGCCCAAGCCCAAAAGTCTGGCCGGTCAGATCGCCATTGTCACTGGCGGAGCCGGTGGCATTGGATCAGCAACAGCGCGGCGATTTCTCAGCGAGGGTGCTTGTGTCGTTCTGGCTGATATCGACGAAAAATTGCTTGGCCAGACTACCGACATCTTGTCCAAAGAGTTCTCAAACGACGTGATCAGAACCGTGGTCATGAATGTGACGGATGAAGAAGCCGTCGCGCAATCCTACCAAGAAATGGCTGTGGAATTTGGAGGCGTGGACATCATTGTGTCTAACGCGGGAATTGCGTCTTCAGCGCCCATTGAGGAAACCACGCTCGATCTGTGGAACAAGAACATGTCCATTCTGTCGACTGGATATTTTCTCGTCTCGCGCCAAGCTTTTAAAATCCTCAGAGCCCAAAATATTGGCGGCTCAGTCATTTTCATCGCATCAAAGAACGGATTAGCCGCCTCGCCCAATGCCGCAGCTTACTGTACGGCAAAAGCATCCGAGATTCACCTTGCGCGTTGTCTTGCACTTGAAGGTGCGCCAATGGGAATTCGTGTCAATGTCGTCAATCCCGACGCCGTTTTGCGCGGTTCAAAAATCTGGTCGGGTGACTGGCTCAAGGAACGCGCCAATGCCTATGGCAAGGAAACAGCGGACCTGGAAGAGCACTATCGGCAACGCTCGCTACTCAAACGCTCCGTGCTACCGGAAGACATTGCCGAAGCCAGCTTCTTTTTTGCAAGTGATGCTTCCGCCAAATCGACCGGCAACATCATCAATGTCGATGCGGGCAATGTGCAAGCATTTACGCGCTGATTTCCGCGGGGGAGACTGATCCATGTCCAATTATCAATCTGCAGTCGACACATTCGCGCAATGGGGTGTGAACACCGAAGCGGCCATCGAAAAATTGAGGTCCATTCCAATTTCGGTGCATTGCTGGCAAGGCGATGATGTTGTTGGATTTGAGACCAAATCCGGTAGCTCAGGCGGCGGTATACAGGCCACGGGCAACCACCCCGGTCGCGCTCGAACGCCCGATGAACTTCGTTCCGATCTGGAGTTTTCTTATTCCATGATACCGGGCAAACACCGTCTCAACTTGCACGCCATGTATCTGGACAGCAATGAAGCGCCGGACCGCGACGAACTCGAGTATAAGCACTTTGAATCATGGGTCGGCTGGGCAAAGACGCTAGGCATAGGACTGGACTTCAACCCAACTTTCTTTGCACACGCGAAAGCCGACGACAATCTGACACTGTCACACCCCGATGAGGGGATTCGGGACTTCTGGATCGAGCACGGCAAACGGACGCGAGAAATAGCTGCAAAAATGGGCAACGAAATCGGATCGGCGTGTGTCAACAATATTTGGGTGCCCGATGGCTACAAGGATAACCCAGTCGACAGAATGGCTGCCAGGGCCAGACTGGAAAACTCGCTCGACGCCATGTTGGCGCCAACTCATGAGAAGTCGCAATTGCTAGATGCGGTAGAGAGTAAGTTGTTTGGCATTGGTGTCGAGGCTTGCACAGTTGGAAGCCACGAATTCTATCTGGGCTATGCAATACGCAACAAGATTTTGCTCTGCCTGGATATGGGGCATTTTCATCCAACTGAAAACATCGCCGACAAGCTAAGTGCGGTTAGCCTGTCCCTTGATGAACTATTGCTGCATGTTTCCCGTCCGATGCGATGGGACAGCGATCATGTGATACTGCTCAACGATGACATAATGGCCATGGCGCAAGAATTGGTCAGCGCCGAACTGCTCGGTCGAACCTATATTGGTCTGGATTTCTTCGATGCCACAATCAGCCGAACAGCGGCGTGGGTCATCGGCACACGCAACATGCAAAAAGCACTTCTGCGCGCAATGTTGCAGCCACTTGACCGTCTGAGACTGGCCGAAGACCAGCTCGATTTCACGAAACGTTTGATGATGACCGAAGAATTGAAGGACCTGCCCTATGGCGCGGTTTGGTCGGAATTTTGCAATCGGATGGATGTGCCAGAAGGGCTTGCTCTGATTTCAAGCCTGGATTCCTATCAAGCTTCCGTGGCTGGCCGCGGCTGAGTTTCAGCCAGTGACCGGCTCAAGCCAGCCGTTGAGTAAACACGCCAAAGCAACCTGATGGACAAAGGAACGCACTAGCTTGTGGCGTTGACCAACTGGTCGTGACAAGAAGACTGCTTTCAAAAACACTGTTCCACCTGCCATCAAACCCGTGCTAATTGCGTGTCATGAATAATTGGCTGCGTGTTTTGATTTTGCTGCTGTTTGCTGCCCCGTCATTGGCGGCATGCACAAGCCTTTCGTACTATTTCCAGTCCGCTGAGGGCCACATGGAGATTTTGGCGGCACGTCAGAGCGTCGAGAAACTTGCCAATGACCGGCAGCAACCCATAGCCGTTCGTTCGCAGATGTCGCTGGCTCGGGACATGCGCCAATTTGCTGTCGATGAACTTGGACTACCCGACAACAAGAGCTACAAAAGCTACGTCGATGTCGGCCGCGATTACGTGACGATCGCTGTTTTTGCTGCACCCGAGTTTTCAATTGTCCCCCGGGTTTGGTGTTTTCCCGTTTTCGGTTGTGTGCCTTATCGCGCACATTTTTCAGTGCAAGCTGCCCAGCGCGAAAGAGCGGGGCTGGAGAGACTTGGGTTTGATGTTCATGTGACGGGAGTGACCGCATATTCAACATTGGGTTGGACCAGCGATCCTCTGCTCAACACCATGTTTCGAGATGACAAGACGCATTTGGCAGCTGTCATGTTTCACGAACTTGCACATCAGCAAGTTTATGTGCGCGATGACAGCGCATTCAATGAAGCATTTGCCGTCGCAGTTGAAAGAACTGGCGTGCAAAAATGGTTGCGAGAGAACCAGGATTTCGAGGGCCTGAGACGTTACGAGAAGCGAAACAGGCGAACTGCAGAGTTCCTGGCGCTCATCGACGAAACACGTCATGATCTGCGCAAGATCTACCTCAGCAATGATTCTGATATGCACAAGCGTATTAAAAAGGCAGAGGCTTTCGAGCGGCTCCGCACCCGGTACCTGGCTTTGCGTGATACACGTTGGAACGGTTACACCGGCTATGATCGCTGGTTCGACGGCCCCCTCAACAATGCCAAGATCGCCGCTACTGCAGTCTACTCTGAGCTGGTGCCAGCGTTTCTTCGGCTGTTTGAAGCCTGCGGCGAGAACTATGCCCGATTTTACAATGCAGTCGAAACACTGAGCAAAATTGACCGATCCAAGAGGCTGGACGCTCTGAACAAAATGTCAAAATGCACCTAGAAATTTAGTCGCCAAAAAGATGCAATTCTGATTATTCGACCCAAGTTAGATGCCGGCAAGCCTATTGTGTACACACTGCACAGTACATGGAATGGTACCTATTGCGATGCGGCAATCTCTTGAAAGAATCGCCACGCAGCACTGGGGTTTTTTTGATGCAGCCGTGCCTCGGTGTAGACAACAACTTTCAGATCGACCCACCACTCCTTGCCACCCGCGAATTGCAACCTGCCATCTTCAAGCTCACGGCGAATCGATGCCTCTGGCAGCCAGGCGATTCCTGCACCATGCAGGCACAAATTCTTGAATGCTTCAGCAAATGCATTCACATGCTTCACCGCCAAGTTGGGTGGCTTTGATGAGAATTATTGTTCGGTTACAGCACCCAAAAATGCGCCTCGTGAATACTGAAGATAGGCGATTGGACTTTCATCCCAGCCAGGAAGCGTTGAAGCGCCAGCTGAGCCGATCACGGGCGAACGAACGGGCAGCAACCTGTCATGCCCAATTTCCACCCAGTCGAATAACTGCTCGTCAAATGTGAACTGCACGCTCGTCGACTTGTAGCACATCAGAGAATCGCAATTGTGCTCCGACAATTGATCAAAGCAGCTATAGGGCCTCCCACAACATGCGTCCTGTGTTGTCCAAACGATCAGATGCACTGAAGAGTGTAAGCGTGAGGTCTGTTTGCCATTCTGGCCCTCCGACGGTCACCAGTTGACCGCTCGCTAATTCGTCGGCAACAACGGATTCGGACAACCACGCGACGCCGCTTCCCGCAACCGTACTGCGCTTCAGGGCTTCCGAATGGGCATCCATGTACTGCAAGACAAGGGGAGGCTTTCTCGATCCGATAATTTGATCGACAATCGTTCCAAGATAGCTGGTCGGATCATAGCTGAGATACGGTATGTGATTGGTCTTGCCGCTCGATAGATCCCAACCGCCCTCCGCGGCAGCATTTGCTTCCGCAACGGGCTTGAACCTTTCGACACTGATGTCTTTGCGGATCACAATATCTTCTTCAAAGAACGGTGGCCCATTATTGTGCCGATAGCACAAAAGAAAATCGCAGGTGCCGTCCGAAAACAATTGGCAACATGTTGGCAGATAGTCTGAGAATACCCGCACGCGCAGGTTGGGCATTTCGCTCTCTAGCTCTTTGATACGGCTTGTCAGAAAATTGACAGAAATTGTATGCAGAACTGCGATACGTTGAAACGCTGTTCGACCTAGCTCAGCGCCCCGAATGATTTGTCGAGTATCTGAGAGGTTGTTGAGCGTCTCTTGCGCGACTGGCAGAAAAAGACTGCCCGCCGCCGACAATTGCACGGGATACGTCGATCTTCGAATGAGCGGAACACCCAGCCAATTCTCGAGTGATCTAATACGACGACTGAACGCTGGCTGGGTGATATTTCGTTCCTCCGCTGCCCGCGAAAAATTGAGTGTTCGCCCCAAACAGACGAAATCCTGAAGCCATTTTATGTCCATATCGATCCCCTCTGCTGTTGTATCATATTGAAAAACATAAGCTATGCAATATTGGCATAGAATTATGCCATGTTTGAATTGGCCCGGAAGAAACAAGCATGAGTAGTCTGATTTTGGGTTGGCTGACGCTTAGCAATAACATTTTGCCAGATATTAGCATGAGACCAACCACAGCAATTGCCAGAGTTGAATGGCTGATTGGGATGCAACATCAGCCAAAGCAACTCGCAACAGGGAGTAAAAAATGAGCCGAACTTGGAAATATACAACTGCAATGGCCGCGTTGGCCTTCGCGACATCACTCACCGGCGCGCAGGCAGAAACGACACTGCGCCTGTCCACCTATGTAAACGAGGCGGATATTCGGTATCAGGGCTTTCAGCACTTTGCTGACCTTGTCGCGGAAAAAACCGGCGGCAGCGTTAAGGTCGAGGTCTTCCCCTCGGGCACGCTTCACGGGTGGTCTGAGGGCGTCGACTCGGTGCAGGGTGGTGTCTCAGACATCAGCTGGATCAATGCCGACAACCGTTTGCCTTGCTATGCGATGACTTCGCTCTATCCCGCAGAGATCAGTCTGGAAAACCAGATTGAGCTGGATGCCGCATTTGCTGAACTGGTTCGGGAAGAGGCCGCCAATGTCAATCTGGTGCCGCTTCTCAACTCGAACTACACCTACGATCAGGAATGGTGGTTCGAAGAGCCGATCGAAGATCTTGGCAAGCTGGACGGTAAACTTGTGCGCTCGATCGGGCCACTGGTCAGCCTAATGATCGAATCCTGGGGCGGAGAGCCAGTATTCGTGGCGCCGAAAGAGGTCTTCCAATCCGCAGAACGTGGAGTTGTGGATGGCATTAACATGGGCGTTGCCACATATAGCTCGTGGAAGCTCTGGACCGTTATGCCCTACATGGTCAATGCCAACCTGTTCTATGGCAACGTCAATTACATGATGAACAAGGGCAAGTTCGACGCGCTTACTGCTGATGAGCAAGCCGCTCTGACCGCCGCCGCCACAGAAACCGAAACCTGGCTGCAGCCCCTTTACGAAGGCTGGGTTGACCAGCAGGTCGGCAATGCTGTGATGCAAGGTGGCGGTGCCGCCGTATCCATCTCGGACGATCAGCGCGCAAGCCTGATTGCCAGCGTCCGTGACCAATGGGACGCCAAAGCTGACGAAGCATGCGGTGCCGAACTTGCAGGAAGCATCCGCGATCTCTTTGCCGAACACGCGCCGTAACGCAAAGCGCATTTGATACGCGGCCCCGGCAATCTCGGGGGCCGCGACTTCTTTCTACAAAACACTATGGGTGCGCCATGATTGGGATAATCGACCGTCTAATCAAAATATTTGACCGGGTTGTTATTTGGCTGGCCGGTGTGGGTGCTGCCATCGTACTGGTCCAGATGCTTTGGATTTCCTACGGGGTTATTGTGCGATACGGGCTTGGAAAACCGGACCGGATGGTGACCGAGGCAACCGCACTGCTGCTGTTTCCAGTAGCATTCGCAGGGCTCGCTTATGCGATGCGCGAAGATGCATTTCCCAAGGTAACAATGGCCACGGACCTGTTCAGTCCCAAAGTGCGCAAAACACTTCAGATCATAAATCACATCCTGATGTTTGGGGTTGGTGGATTCTTCGCCTATGCGGGCGTGAGTGCCACGATCCGATCTTTCAACTCAGGCGTTGCCTCTGAAATCCTGCACTTGCCACGCTACTGGTTCTGGGCACCGGGTGCCTTTGCACTGGTGATCTTTTCAATTTACGCGGCATTACGGCTGATCCGTCTTTTCAGTACTCCCGCGAATTCGGGGGAATTCTAATGGAATGGTATACTGTTGGTCTGGGCCTCTTGGGCCTGTTGATGCTGTTTATCGTTATCGGGCTGCCAATTCCCTTTGCTTTGGCCGGAGCTGCGCTGCCGTTTCTCTGGCAAATCCAGGGATGGAGCACATCTGTTGTTTCTTCTGAACTAAAGCTATGGGGCGTCTGGATTGATTACATCCTGCTAGCTGTGCCGTTATTCGTTTTCTTAGGGGAACTCATAGGTAAGTCCAACATTGGGCCGAATCTCTATCAGTTTCTGCATCAGGGCGTTCGGATCAAGGGATCTGCAGCCTATGGCTCGATTGGCGCAAGTGCAGGTTTCGGGGCGGTCTGCGGCTCGTCGATGGTGGGGGCGCTGACAATTGGTGGCGTGGCCTTGCCGGAAATGCTGCGCCTGGGATACGGCAAACGCCTATCCAGCGGCGTTCTAGCTGCGGGCGGCACATTGTCGGTACTAATCCCTCCCAGCTTGATCCTGCTGTTTTACGGTATCGTAACAGATCAGAGCATCGGTGATCTTTTCATTGCAGGTGTCATTCCAGGGATCATTCTGGTGACCGGCTTTGTTGTTGTCGTGCTGGTCTGGGGCATGCTGAAGCCTGAGGATATCCCGAGCAGTGAAGACGCGCATAAGATGCCGCTTCTGATGATCCTGAATACTGTTGGCCCGGTGCTTCTGATCGGGCTGGTGATTACCGTAGCCATCTACGCAGGGATCGCGACGCCGACCGAAGCCGCCGCCGTGGCAAGCCTTTTGACGGTCGTTCTGGCCTTCGGGGTCGGCGGATTGACTTGGCAGGGCTTCAAGAGCGCGATTTTCGCAACCATGCGCACCATGGGCTATCTTGGGTTGCTGCTGTCCGCGGGTGTCTTGTTTGGTTTCGTGCTGACCTATTACCGAGTGCCGCAACAGTTCACCGAGTTGTTCCTGTCTTTTGATCTTTCGCCCACGACGGTTCTGATCATCGTGCTGGTGTTCTACATCATTCTTGGGATGTTCCTGGAACCAGTTTCGATGACATTCATCACTCTGCCAACGATCTACCCGCTGATGAGCGCGGCAGGTTTCGACCTGATCTGGTTTGGCGTCGTCTATACGATCACCATGGAAATCGCGGTGCTTACACCGCCCGTGGGCCTGAACTTGTACGTCATACAAGCAATAAGTCGAGAGGAGGTAACAATCGGAGATGTCATCATGGGATGCTTGCCATTTATCGGCGCTATGGTCCTGTTGATCGCCATTCTAATCTTTGCTCCGGAGGTTGCACTATGGCTGCCCGAACAGATGAATTGATCAGGGAGCAACCGGCTCCGCACCGACGTTCGGGTTCCGGTGCGCCGCTGGTGCTGGTTCACGGCTTCCTTGGAGGGTCGGCGCAATGGGAAGCGGAAATCGCGCATTTCAGCAGTTCCTACGATGTGATCGCACCTGATCTCCCCGGTTTCGGCGATGCAGGGACACTACCTGGACGTGACCGTATTGAAGGCATGGCGGACTACGTTATCGAGTTTCTGGACAACCTGGGCATCAAGTCTTTTGCTCTGCTGGGCCATTCGATGGGGGGCATGATTGTCCAAGCGATCGCTGCCAAGATTCCGGACCGGATTGACCGCCTCGTTCTTTATGGAACCGGGCCGCTGGGGATCATGCCGAACAGGTTTGAAACCATCGGAAAGTCGCGGGAACGCTTGATTGAAGATGGGGTGCAAAAAACAATTCGCAGGGTAGGAGCGACCTGGGTTCTGGATAGTGAAACTGCCGCCGGAACTTCAATTGTTGAACAGTTGGCAAGCATCGGCGATTGCGCGTCTCGAGAGGCAGCGCTTCGGGCGTATGATGGGATGGAAGACTGGGACGGACGCGCCCACCTTGAACACTTCCCCATGCCGACGCTGATCCTGTGGGGTGATACCGATCGCTCCTATCGCTGGCCGCAGATTGAAACACTTTGGCAAAAAATACCGAATTCCACCCTGGCCGTCATCCCAGGCACGTCGCATGCTGCCCATCTGGAAAAACCCCGACTGGTCCATGCTGTGTTGGAAGACTTCCTGAGCTGAACTACTTGCTGTTGCGTTTGGCAAATCTCGCCAGCGCCAAGTTCGACTGGTGTCTTTGGTTCATTTAGTGATGGGCAACATTCAGAGCACCTGTAGCACCGCATAAAGAGTGGGGATCACATTTGATGCACGACTATATCTTGAAGGGTGGCGAGATTTTCGATGGATCAGGAGCTGACAGCTTTGTTGGCGATGTGGCTGTTGCCGATGGTAGAATTTGCGAGATCGGCAGCTTCGAGAATTCGCAGGCCAAACAAATCATTGATGTTGCGGGTCTTGCCGTATCGCCAGGCTTTGTCGACATGCACACCCACTCAGATTTTACTCTGATTGCAGATGGGCGTGCCGAAAGCCAGGTGCACCAAGGAGTGACCACAGAAGTCATCGGGCAATGCGGAATGAGCTGTGCGCCAGTGTGTTCTCATGACGCAATCCGCAAGGTGGCACCCTGGTACACTGAGAAAGCGAAACACTCATCCTGGCTAAGTTTCGGCGACTATCTTGATGTATTGGACTCGGATGGACTAGGCGTGAATGTTGTTGCGTTTGTAGGACACGGCACAATCCACCGCGCTATACTTGGGGATCAAATGAGCGCTGGAGATCCTGATGACGTCGCCGAAATGGCGCGGCTTGTGGACCGCTGCATGGATGAAGGCGCGGGTGGATTTTCCTCTGGGTTGGAGTACTTCCCGGGTAGCCTGGCCGCGCCTGATCAGCTGCTGCCGATGTGTGAAGTCACCGCAAAACGCGGGCGCCTCTACGCAACACATGTGCGCAATCGCGACACATACTACGATCTGGGCTTTTCTGAAGCCTTGGCCACTGCAAGACAATCTGGCGCACGCCTGCAAATATCACATATTCAGCCGAAGTTCGGAGCACCAGAACATGCGATGAGCCACACTTTGGAGATGATCGACTTTGCTCATCGGCACGACGTTGATGTCGCTTTTGATGTGGTGCCACATGATTGGGCATTCACTTTCATGGTGGCCATGTTGCCAAAATGGGCACAAGCAGGCGGTATAGATGCAATTCTGAAACGCCTTGCAAATCCTGAAGACCGGGAAAAAATCAAGGCCAACCCTCAGCCAATGTGGTTAATGGTAAAGGAGCGTAAGTGGAAAGACATTCAGCTTCTGAACGCAACAGTGAATAAGAATTTGGTGGGCGCGGATTTTGATGAAATCGGCTGGATGCGCGGCGTAGATCCCTACGACGCAGCGCTGGACATAATGTTGGAAGAGGGCGATCAGTTGCATGGTGCGATGTGGGCGTCAAAAAGCTTCCGAAATTCAGATATTGACCTTTGCCTATCTCAGCCGAATTGCGCGGTAATTTCGGATACTGTTGCGATTGCAAATGACGGCGTCTTGAAAGATCTTATGGGGACACTAACTGGCTACGGTTGGGCCGCCCGGTTCTTGCAATACTATGTGCGCGACCGCAAAGTTCTGAGTCTGTCTGAAGGCATAAAGAAAATTACATCCATACCTGCCGAAAGGATTGGATTGAAAGATCGCGGCAGACTAGAGCCCGGATTCCACGCCGACGTTTGCGTATTCGACAAAGCCAACATCGCAAGCAATGTCACCTCGCGCGACCCACGGCGTTATGCGTCTGGCATCGCCCACGTTATCGTAAACGGTAAATTATTGATGTTTAATGGCAAGAGAACTGAGAATAATGCTGGCCGGGTCATACGCGAGTTCCGCAGCGCCTGATACTGAGAACAAATCTATTTGGCATTCAGTTCGAGCTACCTCCAAATGTCGTGTCATCACCTGTTTGCCTAAAAAATTGTTTCAGTTGACGGCCAAGATTTTGCCAGACTAGCTCATTTTGCTCGGTCTTCAGCTCGGACAAGCGGATGAGCCTAATGGTCAAAGGTTGCGCCGGAAGGACGTCGTCAACACGATTCAGCAGTCCTTGCGCGAGTTGTCCGGATATTAGAGAACGCGGCAACCAAGCAAAGCCGATGTCATTTAGTACCAGTTGCAACATGGCCAGTGTTAATGCAGTCTCGGCCACAGGTTGGGTAGAAACGCGCCCGGACATGCTTGGAATAATTGTTCGGGCCACGACCTGACCAAAAAAAACTTCCGGTGGATAGTCGATCGTGGGTATGAACTTGCTGCGCGCTTTGTCTTTCAATCCCGGTGTGCATACGGGAACAAGCAGATCGGCACCTAAGGTCACTGCATCAAATGCTGAGCCGATTTCTGGCGATATGCTGTTCGGCATGGCATACATAATCGCGAAATCGACGTCTCTTGAAACAAGCCGCATCAGGCATTCGTCGCGATTGCCGGATTGGACGCGTACCGAGGTTTCACCATCTGCCGTCAGTGCGCTGACAACTTCCGGCGAAACAGTTGCGGTCAGCGCGTGCTGGCAAACAAATGACATTGATTTTTCCGCTTGATCACCGGAACTCTTCAATGCACGTCTCAGCTTGTGAAGGCGGACGCTCAGATCGCGCATTTCGGGTTCTAAAGCTTTGACGCCCGGCAGGATTGTCACCGGTTTGCGGGTCCGGTCAAACAGCGGCGCACCAATCCGTTCCTCGATGCTGCGAACCCGCCGGGTAAATGCCGATTGCGTCAAGAATCGACGCTCAGCGGCCCGCGCCAGTGACCCCGTGTCAATCACAGCAAGTATGTCTTCGATCCAGTCTAGCTGCATGTTTTCAGCATAACAAATGTGGTACATTATGCAATATATGCATGTTGCATCACATATTTTGAATTATATTGTATGCTAAACTGCGGGTAAGTTGCGGGTAAAACAAGTTAGGAGCTTTCTATGCATCTCGCCCGTTATCCCCGCCGCTTCATCGCCCACCTACCCACACCGTTTGAGCGGATGGACCGCTTAACCAAAGAACTCAATGGACCGGAAATCTGGATCAAGCGCGATGATTGCACAGGTCTATCCACTGGTGGGAACAAGACCCGCAAGCTGGAATTCCTGATGGCCGAAGCTGAGCTACAGGGCGCGAACATGGTGATTACCCAAGGAGCCACACAATCCAATCACGCCCGTCAAACCGCAGCTTTTTCGGCCAAGCTGGGTATGGATTGTCACATCCTTTTGGAAGATCGCACCGGATCCAACAATGCCAATTATAATAACAACGGAAACGTACTTCTGGATCACCTACATGGGGCCACTACCGAAAAACGACCCGGTGGATTGGACATGAACGCCGAAATGGAAGCCGTGGCAGAGAAATTTCGCGCCGACGGCAAAAATGTCTACACCATTCCCGGCGGTGGTTCGAACCCCACCGGCGCTTTGGGCTATGTGAACTGCGCGTTTGAGTTGCTGGCCCAGGCTAATGACCAGGGTCTCAAGCTTGACCACATCGTTCACGCCACCGGCAGCGCAGGCACGCAGGCGGGTCTGATTGTTGGCCTCAAGGCGATGAACGCACAGATCCCGCTGCTTGGTATCGGTGTGCGTGCGCCGAAAGCCAAGCAGGAAGAGAACGTTTACAACCTCGCCTGTGCCACAGCAGAAAAGCTTGGCTGTGCCGGTGTCGTGCAGCGTGAAGATGTGGTAGCTAACACCGATTATGTCGGCGAAGGCTACGGTATTCCAACTGAAAGCGGCATTGCAGCCATTCAGACGTTTGCCGAATTGGAATCAATCCTGCTTGACCCGGTTTATTCCGCCAAAGGGGCCGCGGGATTCATCGATCTGATTCGCAAAGGTCGCTTCAAGAAAGGTGAGCGGGTTGTGTTTTTGCATACAGGAGGATCAGCCGCTTTGTTTGGCTATGATGCAGCCTTCGATCATAAAGCGTGCTGGGTATAAAGGACGTCTCTGGACAAATGAACAGATTTCGACGCATAGGCGTGTTGGGGGGCATGGGGCCAGAGGCCACTGTCGCCCTCATGCAGCGGATACAGGCAGGAACGCCTGCACGCGATGATGCTGACCATATACCGCTTTTGGTCGATATGAATCCACAGGTGCCGTCACGCATCCAGCATTTAATTGAGAAGACCGGCCCCAATCCGGGGCCTGTCATTGCCGACATGGCCGCCCGTTTGGAAATTGCGGGCGCCGAAGCATTGATCTTGCCGTGCAATACGGCCCACCATTATGAGCAATACATCACCGACCGGGTGGCTATTCCGTTTCTCAGCATGCCGAAGTTGACATGCGACACTCTGACGGGGCTGGTGCGTCCGGGAACCAGGATCGGAATCTTGGCCTCACCTGCAACAAACCAAATCGGCCTGTTTCAGTCGCTCTTGTCAGATCGAGGTATGTCGACGCTTTGGCCCCGTGATGAAGTTACGGTCTTGGCAGCAATCCGGCGGATCAAGACTACAGGTCCAACACTTGACGACCTGTCTGTGCTACAGGACAAAACCAACGAATTAGTTGATCGGGGAGCATCTGCTATCTTGATTGGCTGCACCGAATTCTCGTTGATTGGCACCGAACTTTCAGCTCCAGTGCCAGTTGTCGACGCTTTGGACGTGCTTGTGAAAGCCGCGTTGGCATTTTCTGGCACTGGCACACCTTAAAATATCCACGCCGGAGGTGCCGCCATCGCTTATGGCGCATCCAAATGGTATCTATTGACCAAGGTTGACCTGCCCTTGGCTGCGCCTTCCATTCTCGCAGGCGTAAACCAAACCATCATGTTGAGCCTGGCCATGGTTGTTGTGGCATCCCTCATCGGCGCGAAAGGGCTGGGTGAGGACGTATTGGAAGCCTTGCAATACTCTTCCGTCGGACAGGGAATATTGGCAGGATTTGCCATTCTTTTCTGCGCAATGATCTTAAACCGAGTCATACAAGGCCAAAGAGACTAGGGCG
This sequence comes from Ahrensia sp., assembly GCA_024639025.1. Classification (GTDB taxonomy): domain Bacteria; phylum Pseudomonadota; class Alphaproteobacteria; order Rhizobiales; family Rhizobiaceae; genus Ahrensia. Next base: position 14,551 of record JAHEJF010000007.1, read on the forward strand.
TTTTCTGCGTCGCGATGAAGCGCTGGCTCGTGTTTGGCATCTGGACATGTCAATTCGTGCAGAATGTCACTGCATGCCTATAGCAGCACGATCTGCCTTATTCAGCCAGAGCGCTGATTAGCCGAACCATTTCTCGTAATCCGAAACAAGCAAGTGTTTGGGATCAGTATCTTCCTCGATTGTCGAGAAACGCCCAATAGGCTCTCGAAAGACATTGTCGGTTTCGTCATCGTTGACTGTCGAAACTTCGCCAATCAAAACATCGCCACCCTCGCCCCAGAAAGCATGCCAATCACCGGGCATCAGCGTCAGACTTTCGCCGGGCGCAAACTTGATCTTCTCACCTGGCTCAAAGGAGCGTGCAAGGCCATCGCACATAACCATACCACCTTTGTCCTCGGCAAATTTTCCTTCGTCGTCAGAGCCAAACAGTTCCACAACCATCGTCGCTCCACCGCGATTGATGATGTCTTCCGCCTTGATGAAATGGGTATGCATGGGTGAGAGTTGGTCCTGACGCGAGATCAGGAGTTTCTCAGCATAACACATGCCGCCACCCCGTTGCAGATCAGCCAACCGGCCGTTGCGGAGCGTGAAAAGAAACAGACCCAGATTGTCAAAATCACCTTTGCCAAAATCGGTGATGTCCCAACCGCAACGCGCATCGATCAATGATTTTGCTGCATCTTTTTTAGCAAGAAACTCGTCTGGCGACCAATAAGCGAACGGCGGCAAGGTGAAGCCGAATGAGCGAATAAATGCATCCGCCTCATCAATGATCTCGTTGATATCAGAGCGCTTCATCTAAACCACCAATAAAAACTCAAGGACCATTGCTGCAGTCCATGTAAAGCGGCTGCCGCCACAAGGGTCTCCATCGATCGGATCGTAATACTCGGAAAATCCACTTTCACGAATGAGATCAAAACTGGAGTTGATAATCCGGCGGGCCATTTCGTTTTCACCTGCAGCTGTCAGCCCGTCCGCGATCATGTAGTTGACAATCAGCCAGGCAGGGCCACGCCAATACCGTTTTCCGTCATAGCGTACATCACTGGGATCATGACTGGCAATCAAATAGTTGGTCTTGGACTCAATGTCGGCAATGCGAACAGTCAATGCTTTGGCCCGCGATTTGGGAATGGCCGCAAAAGCAGTCAGCAGACCACCAATCGACAGGCTATCAATTAAATGACCAGCCTTGCGATCATAGCACATATACTGGCCATGGACATCGCTCCACAACTCCTCCAGCGCCGACAAGCCCTGGTTCGCCATCGCATCATTCTTTGCCGCGATGTCTGGTAGGTTCAACTCATTTGCCAAACCGGCCAGTTCCGAACAGGCGCGAATGAGGATTGCATTGAAACCCGGGTCGACGACTTGAAAGGGCGATGCATCGTGAAGTTTGGACGTGTCCCATTTGAGCGACCGGAAGTGTTTCACCAACCAGATATAGCGGTCGTACTGCTCCTTGGTGGGTCGATGAGTAGGATCCGCATGATCGGTGTCGCGGCGGTGATACTCGCCCACCCCTTCGGTCGGCACACGCGAGAATGCATCGTCCCAATCTATGGAATTATCGCGGCCAGATTCCCAAGGGTGGATGATCGCAACAAGCCCCGTTTTTTGTGGGTCACGATTAGCATAGAACCACTCATGCCAGCGATGAATTTTGGGCAGAAGAGCAGATGCACGTTCTCGCGCAAGCTCTTTGTCTTTTGCACGCTCAAAAAGGCGCGCGACAGCAAAACCGGCGACGGCGGGTTGCGTGATGCCAGAAGTTGGAACCGGTCGGTTGGTCCCCCACACATCCGGTCCTGGGAAATAGCCATCGTCGCGTTTGTGAAAAACAATGTGGGGGACCATGCCGTCCTCCCACTGATTGTCAAAAAGGGTTTCTATTTCCAACCATGCGCGGCGCTCATCAATATGCGCTTGACCAAGTGCAGTGAGGCAGGAATCCCAGTTCCACTGAAATGGATACAGGCCCTTGGTAGGCACGGTATAGGTACCAAGATCGTTTTCGCGCAACACTTCTGCCGCATGTTCAAAAAACGCCGATTTATCCATGGTTGCCATTGACCATTCTTTCTATTGCAATGCGTTTGTCGTTTCAGGATCAAACCAGCGAACACGGTCCTGGGTTGGCTGGATGCGTATCGTGTCTCCGGCTTTGACCGTCGAATCAGATGCAATGACGGCGCGGAAAAGCGAGTCTT
>JAHEJF010000240.1 GCA_024639025.1 Ahrensia sp.
GTCCGGAGCTTCTTGAGATGTCAGTCCGTCGACTAGCAGAAGATTCAGCCCAACCCGATGGCTTCAAATTCAACCGCTCATTGGGGGCGGAAGCCAAGGGGTGGATCAAAAAATATCCCAAGGGACGCGAGCAATCAGCCGTGATCCCCTTGTTGATGTTGGCCCAGGAACAAGAGGGCTGGGTAACCAAAGCCTCCATTGAGCATATCGCTGCGATGCTCGATATGCCGCATATTCGCGTCATGGAAGTGGCGACATTTTACACGCAGTTCATGCTGCAACCCGTTGGAACCAAAGCACATATCCAGGTTTGCGGAACCACGCCCTGTATGCTGCGCGGCTCCGAAGACCTGATGGCAGTGTGCAAGAAAAAAATTCATCCTGAGCAGTTTGCTCTCAATGAAGCAGGCACATTGTCCTGGGAGGAAGTTGAATGCCAGGGCGCTTGTGTCAATGCGCCGATGGTGATGATTTTCAAGGATACATATGAAGATTTGACGCCGGAACGGTTGGAAGAAATCATCGATGCGTTTGAAGCGGGCAAAGGCGACAAGATTGAGCCTGGACCGCAAATAGACCGTATCTATTCTGCGCCTGCTGGCGGACTGACAACGCTAAACGGGAAACCGGTCGGCAAAAATGCACGTGGTGGCGCAAAGGCGGCGAAAACCAATTCAACAATGAAATTGGCCGCGACGGCTAAGTCTGTGAAACCAAAAGCACCCGCAAAACCCAAGGTCACGGGTGGCAACTCCACCATGAAGCTCGCTGCGACGGCCTCGGGGACGGCTGCGAAAAAACCGGCTGCCTCGAAAGCGATCGCCAAAAAGGCTGCGGGACCAGAGCGGTTGAAAAAACCAATGGGCAAGGCTGACGATCTGAAAATGATTTCGGGCGTCGGGCCAAAGCTCGAAAAAACACTCAACACGCTGGGTTTCTGGCACTTCAGTCAGATTGCCAAATGGAAGAAATCCGACGTGGCGATTGTCGATGATGAATTGTCATTCAAGGGCCGGATTGAGCGCGATGACTGGATCAAGCAAGCCAAGGCCTTGGCCAAGGGCGGCGAAGCTGAATACATCAAAGTGTTCGGCAAGAAGCCGCGATAGGAACTGAGATATGCTGCAAGATAAAGATCGCATTTTCACCAATATCTACGGCCTCAAGGACAAATCGCTCAAAGGCGCGATGAGCCGTGGGCATTGGGATGGAACCAAGGCCCTGGTTGAAAAGGGACGTGACTGGATCATCAGCGAAATGAAAGAGTCCGGCCTGCGCGGTCGCGGCGGTGCTGGATTCCCGACAGGTCTCAAATGGTCATTCATGCCCAAGGAAGTGGGCGAGCGCCCGCATTATCTGGTGGTCAACGCCGATGAATCTGAGCCGGGAACCTGCAAGGATCGCGACATCATGCGGCACGATCCCCATACATTGATTGAGGGGTGCCTTTTGGCTTCCTTCGCGATGAATGCCCATGTCGCCTATATTTACATTCGAGGCGAATATATTCGCGAGCGCTATGCGCTGCAGGCCGCCATCGATGAATGCTACGATGCTGGTCTGCTGGGCAAGAACAACAAATGCGGTTGGGACATGGATGTCTATGTGCATCATGGCGCTGGTGCCTATATTTGTGGTGAGGAAACCGCGCTTCTCGAAAGTCTCGAAGGCAAAAAGGGCCAGCCGCGCCTCAAGCCGCCATTCCCCGCCAATGTCGGGCTGTATGGTTGCCCGACCACGGTCAATAATGTTGAATCAATTGCAGTTGCACCGACAATCCTGCGTCGAGGTGGCGCTTGGTTTGCCGGCTTTGGCAAGGAAAACAACACAGGCACGAAGCTGTTCTGCGTATCAGGTCACGTCAACCAGCCAGCCACATTTGAAGAAGAAATGTCAGTTCCGTTCAAAGAGCTGATTGACTATCACTGTGGCGGTATTCGCGGCGGCTGGGACAATCTTCTTTGTGTGATCCCTGGTGGTTCCTCGGTGCCGCTGGTGCCTGCCGAGCAGATCATGGATTGTCCCATGGATTTCGATTCGCTGCGCTCTCTGCAGTCGGGTCTTGGTACCGCAGCCGTGATTGTGATGGACAAGTCAACGGACATCGTCAAATCAATTGCGCGGTTGAGCTACTTCTACAAGCATGAAAGCTGCGGTCAGTGCACCCCGTGCCGCGAGGGTACCGGCTGGATGTGGCGGGTGATGGAGCGCATGGTCACCGGCAATGCGCAAAAGCGCGAGATCGACATGCTGTTGGACGTAACAAAACAGGTCGAGGGCCACACAATCTGTGCGTTGGGCGACGCGGCGGCGTGGCCAATCCAGGGATTGATTCGCCATTTCCGACCAGAGATTGAACGACGGATTGATGAGTTCTCGCGCAATTCAGATCAAACCGCACCGGTCATGGTGGCAGCTGAATGATGCGTCTTGCTTCGAACCTCATCGCGCTTGCAGCCGTCGGCACTTTGGCAGCGTGTTCGACCGTGACCACCAACACGGCACGACCCGCTGTAGCGCCGGTGGCTTACACAATGGAAGTGACCGATATTGATTATGGTTCAGTCCAAACCAATCAGCGATATTTGGTTGCATACTCTTTTCCGGATGCGCAGGGGCGGTTTGCAGTTCGGTCATCATCGCGCGACGGCGCGAGTGAACCGGTCGCAGATACATCGGATTACCAGTTCGTCAATGATGACATTGCCGCTACGGTTATATGCAAGGATGGCTTGCAAAAATTGGGCACAAGCCCAGACTATTTGGTTGCTGACAGAGCTTACCAATCAGCATATGTTTGTACGAATTCAGAAGGCTGAAAACAGCCCGGAATAGCGGTGATGGCCGCAGGAAGGAAACGTTAGAGGATCGGCGAAGTTCATAATCAAACCCGACAGGAGTTCAGACTATGTTTTCGCTCTCTAATGACGCCATGAACAAGATGACAGAAGACAACCCGATATTGGCCATGATGCAATCAGCATTCGCCAATGACAATGAAAGGGTCAAGCAAACAGCCGAGGCATGGATGAAGGCCATTCCCGAGGTTGAGGGCTTGCCTAACAGCGGACTTGCGGCTCACCCGATGGCCGCGATGGCCGCATCATCGGCAGTTGGATTTGGTCTGTATACACAAATGTTCGGCACCATGATGGGTGCCATGTCGGGCGCCATCGAAGCCGCGGAAAAGATGAAAGAGGCGACAGAAAACTCCGAGGCGCCCTTTGGAATGCTTTTCAATCCGCTGACATTTGAATGGTCGGACGTCAATTCAGCTGAAAAACCAACCCAAAAGCCAACCAAACCAAAGAAGGTCGCGACAAAAACGCCGATTTCTGCACCCAAGCCGGTTGTCGAAGCTAAATCTGAAACTGTCGCCAAGCCCGTGGAAACGCCAGCGCTGAAACCGGAAAAAGTGCTGCAAGCAGAGCGTGCTGCAATTGAACAGGCGATGGCTAAGTCTCTCGCTGAAACACCTGCTCCGGTCTCGGAAGGGGATGCGGTTCAGCCAAAGGCCGAAATCATGCCGGAGGATTTCAAGAAGCCTGAAAAGATGGAAAAGCCAGAGACGCCCGATGATCTGAAGTTGATTTCCGGCGTGGGACCGAAACTCGAACAGGTGCTCAATGGCATGGGTATTTGGAGTTTTGAACAGATCGCAGCCTGGACGCCAGAGGAAGTCGCCTGGGTTGATGACTTTCTGCAATTCAAAGGCCGCATCGAACGCGATGAATGGATCGCGCAAGCTTCCCAAATGGCGCAACCAGCCAAACTGGCCAAGGCTTAGCGGTGTTACATGCAATTAGCTGAACTCAACATCGCGGTGCCCAAATATGATCTGGATGATCCGCGGATAGCTGGTTTCACGACCAATATCGAGCGGATCAACAGCTTGGCGGGCACGATGGACGGTTTTGTCTGGATGCATAAAGATGAAACCGGCCATGCACTGTATCAGCCCTCACCATGGCCGGACGCCATCGTCAATATGAGCGTTTGGCAAGGGGCGGCGGAGTTGGAGCACTTTGTTTGGAACACGGTGCACAAGCAGTTCTACAATCGCAAACATGAATGGTTTTCCACCATGAAATCGCATCACTTTGTCATGTGGTGGGTTGAAGATGGGCACAAACCTACACTAAACGAAGCCAAGGAGCGGCTTGACTATTTGGACGCTCACGGGAATACGGATCATGCATTTGACTGGGCACATTTGCCCCATGTCAAATTGTGGCAAAAACAACGCTGCGGCTAGCAGGGAACACGGAATTTAAGCGATGACGAAGGTCAAAGTTGACGGCAATGAAGTTGAGGTTCCAGACCACTACACGATATTGCAAGCGTGTGAGGAAGCTGGCGCCGAGATACCGCGTTTTTGCTATCACGAGCGGCTTTCGATTGCCGGCAATTGCCGGATGTGCCTTGTCGAAGTAAAGGGCGGTCCACCAAAGCCAACGGCGTCCTGTGCGATGGGCGTTCGGGATCTTCGCCCGGGCCCTGA
>JAHEJF010000241.1 GCA_024639025.1 Ahrensia sp.
GCCATCGCGCAGTATTTCGGGATTTTGTCCATCATCGCAGGCACCATCATACTTATTATGGGTCTGCATTTTCTGGGCGTCTTCAGGATTGGATTCTTGTATCGCGAGGCGCGGGTTGATGTGCAGCGCAAGCCAGCGGGTTTTGTGGGTGCTTATATCATCGGCTTGGCTTTTGCGTTCGGATGGACGCCTTGCGTTGGACCCGTATTAGCCGCCATTTTATTTGTCGCCGGCTCTGAGGAAACAGCCTGGCGCGGCGCCGGCCTTCTGGCAGTCTATTCTCTCGGCATTGGTATTCCGTTCATTCTGGCGGCAGCGTTTGCAAGTCGTTTCATTGGTTGGGCCAATCGTTTCAAGAAACACATGCATACCATCGAGAGGATCATGGGACTGCTGCTTGTTGTGACAGGAATCCTGTTCATGACCGGTCAGATGTCGCGGATCGCTCAATGGTTGATCGAGACATTTCCGGCATTTGCCACAATTGGATAAAGGAAGATGCAATGAGACCTCTAAAATCAAGGACTGCAGTGTCGGTCATTGGAATGATCATTTTTGCATTTACAGCGCAGGCAGCGACGATTGGTGAAGATGGCCTGCACAAGCAAGATTGGTTTGCTTTGACGTTCAAGGATGTTGCAGAGGACATCGAGTCAGCTGGCGAAGAAGGTAAGCGACTCGTCATAATCTTCGAACAACGTGGCTGCATCTATTGCGCACGCATGCACGAGGACATCCTTTCAGATCCGGAAGTCGCTGAATTTCTGAAGACCAACTTCAAGATTGTTCAATACAACATGTTCGGCGATGAGGAAGTCACCGATCTGGATGGCGACATTCTCACGGAAAAGACAGCTGCCCGCAAATGGGGATATGTGTTTACCCCCACCATCGTTTTCCTGCCCGATCAGATTCCGCAGGGAGCATCTGTAGCTGATGCGGCTGTTGCGACCATGCCGGGCGCATTCGGCAAATGGACGTTTCTCAACATGTTCAAATGGGTCAATGAGAAAGGTTATGAGGGAGAGGAACACTTTCAAAAATATCATGCTCGCATCATCAACGACCTTCGCGCGGCTGGTCGCTTGGATGCCGAATAGTTGACTTTGGAGCAAACATATTCAAATAATCATATTTATGCATTGATTGTGGCTGCAGGATTAGTTAGCCTGTAGCTGCGATCGGGAGTCGCTTAATTGAATGACGGGAGTTCGCTCGCATTTGCGGAAGCCTGAGGAGGAAGTTGTTCATCATGATCGGAAGAAGAATACTAACAGCAAGTTTGGCATGTGCAGCGACTTTCAGTGTTGCCTTTGCTTCTGGGACAGTTGCACCTGACAAGGTTGAAATCGTGGATGGGGCGTTGGAACTCTCCCTGACGGGCACTCCTGGTGATCCCGTTGAAGGCCGCAAGACATTTGCCAATCGCAAGCTGGGCAACTGCTTGGCATGTCATGCAATAAGCGATCAGAAAGAGCAGCTCTTTCATGGGGAGGTTGGCCCCGAGCTTGATGGCGTCGCGGATCGTTGGAGTGAAGCGGAGTTGCGGGCGATTGTCGTTAACTCCAAGGAGCTGTTTTCTGAAGAAACAGTTATGCCCGGCTTCTACTCCCTCGATGTCGGCGTCAATGTGCGTAAGGACCTGATTGGAAAAACCATCCTGACCGCACAACAAGTCGAAGATATTGTGGCCTATCTGACCACCATAAAAGAATAAAATACAAGCAGGAGAATCCTGATGAAACTATCCAGAAGATCAGTGCTTTCTTTGAGTTCAGGTGCAGCTTTGGCGCTTGTGGGCTTCAATTCCAAGCAGGCATTTGCGAACGCCGAAGATACAATGAAAGCCGTCATGGAATTTGCCGGCGGTGTTGAACCGGCGGACGGACCGCTTTCGCTCGATGCGCCGGAAATTGCTGAAAACGGAAATACTGTCCCGGTTTCGGTGTCGGTTGAAAGCCCAATGACTGAAGATGATTATGTCCAATCGGTCGCGATTTTTGCCGAAGGAAATCCAAGCCCCGATGTCATCACGTTCAATTTCACACCGATGAGCGGCGAAGCAAGTGCCACAACCCGCATGCGCCTGGCCAAAACACAAAACGTTGTTGCCGTGGCGAAGACCAGTACCGGTGCTGTGTTCATGGACAAAAAGGAAGTCAAGGTCACCATTGGCGGCTGCGGCGGCTAACAGGGATCGGAGGAATAGAAAATGGCAAATGCAAAACCACGTGTGAAGGTCCCGAAGTCGGCATCTGCAGGTGATATTATCACGATCAAGACGCTGATCAGCCACAAGATGGAGTCGGGTCAGCGCAAGGACAAAGAAGGCAATGTGATACCAAGGTCGATCATCAACAAGTTTGAATGTTCGTTCAACGGTCAGCCGGTGTTCTCATGCGACATAGATCCAGCCGTGTCAGCAAATCCATATCTGGAGTTCACCGCAAAGGTGACGGAAGCAGGCACATTCACATTCAAATGGACCGACGACGATGGTTCGATTTACGAGCAGTCCAAGGATATCGCGCTGAAATAGCTCTAACCGCATTTTCTGGATACGAGAGTGCATTGGTCAATTCTGGGAGGAAACGGCTTGAAAAAATTCGGAAAAGTTGGCGCAGTCTTGGTGACGCTAGGTGCTTTATCGGCGGTTGCATTAGCAGGTGGCCCGGTTGACCAACAGCTTGTCATCGACGGTGAAATAGAGATGATTACCCGGACGGAAGCGCCAGATGGGCATCCACTGGACGAGGTGATATCTGGCTGGCACTACCGCACAGGGGAAACCCGTGCACTCGAAGCTGACACGTTTGAGAATCCAGGCATGTTGTTCGTCGAACAAGGCGAAGCTGCGTGGAACAAGATTGAAGGCACGGAGGGCAAGTCATGTGCCTCATGTCACGGTGATGCTTCAGAATCGATGGCGGGAATTGGAGCACAGTACCCCAAATGGGACGCTGATTCTGGTAAGCCGATCAATGTTGAATTGCAGATCAACAAATGCCGTACAGAAAATATGGGTGCGGAACCACTGCCATTTGACAAGGGTGGCCAAAAGGAACTCACCGCTTACATAAAACATCAATCGCTCGGCACGCCTGTATCAATTGACCTTGATGCTGGTGACATGCAGTCCTGGTGGAAGAAAGGCGAGGAAGTTTACTATACGCGCACAGGCCAATTGAACCTGTCTTGTGCCAGTTGCCACGAGCAAAACAACGGCAACTACATCCGTGCGGATCACTTGAGCCAAGGCAACATCAACGGTTTTCCAACCTATCGATTGAAGCAAGGTGCGCTGGTGTCGGTTCATAATCGTTTTCGGGGTTGTATCCGCGACACCCGCGCCGAATTTCCAGCGGCCTTTTCGGATGAATTGATGGCGCTGGAAGTTTACGTGACCTGGCGCGGTTCTGGCTTGTCGGTCGAAACACCCGGCGTCCGCCAGTAATAACTACGGGGGCGAGTCTCGCCCCCGCCAAACACTAACAGCGATTCAAACGCAGTCGGCTGTTTGCCGAGCGGTCTTGCTTGTCTGGAGATATATTGATGCATTCGCGCAGAGAGTTCTTGCAGTTGATGGCCACGACGACGGCAGTCATGGGTAGTGCTGGACTGCTTTCAAATCTGCCGCGCGCATTTGCTCAGCAAAAGTTGACACAGGACGATCTTCTGAACTTTTACAGCAAGGGACAAGTCACGCTTCTTCATTTTACCGATGTTCATGCGCAGCTTAAACCCATCTATTTCCGTCCACCCGACATGAACATCGGCGTGGGCGATTTTGCCGGCATTCCGCCGCATCTTGTCGCCGACGATTTCCTGAAGCACTTTGAACTCGAGCAGGGAAGTGCGCTCGCCTACGCCCATACAATGGTCAACTACGAAGCGCTTGCTAAGACCTATGGAAGACTGGGTGGGCTTGATCGTACAGCAACCCTGGTAAAAGCCATTCGTGCAGAACGGGGCGACGACAAAGTTCTATTTCTGGATGGAGGCGACACCTGGCAGGGGTCGTATTCGTCGCTGAAGACAAACGGCCAGGACATGGTCGAATGCATGAATCTGTTGAAGCCCGACGCGATGGTCGGGCACTGGGAATTCACTTTTGGTGCGGATCGCGTTCTGGAAATAGTGGATGAACTCCCTTTTCCGTTTCTTGCTTCAAACATCCGCGATGTCGAATGGGATGAACCAGTCTTTGAAAGCACTGCATATTTTGAAAAAGGTGGGATTAAAGTAGCGGTTATTGGTCAGGCCATGCCTTACACACCAATAGCCAACCCGAGTTGGATGTTCCCTGATTGGTCCTTTGGCATCCGCGCAGAAGCGATACAGGAGAATGTTGCCGCCGCCCGGGCGGAGGGAGCTGAAGTTGTGGTGCTTTTGTCGCATAACGGTTTTGACGTTGATCGAAAGATCGCCCAGACCATCAACGGCATCGATGTCATTCTTACTGGGCACACCCACGATTCGCTTCCCAAGGCGATCGAGCAGG
>JAHEJF010000008.1 GCA_024639025.1 Ahrensia sp.
TCATAGCTGACAAAATCAAAATACTCAGCCAGAATGTCCTCAGGTGAAAGGCCAAGAGCCATCAACAATGATGTAACCGGGATTTTCCGGCGGCGGTCGATCCGGGCATGCACGACGTCTTTCGCGTCGAACTCGATATCCAGCCATGATCCGCGATAGGGAATAACGCGTGACGCAAAGAGCAATTTGCCCGATGAGTGTGTTTTGCCCTTGTCGTGATCAAAGAACACGCCTGGCGAACGATGCATCTGTGAAACGATGACGCGCTCTGTTCCGTTGACGATAAAGGTGCCATTCGGTGTCATCAACGGCATGTCGCCCATATAGACGTCTTGCTCCTTGATGTCCTTGACAGATTTGGCACCTGTTTCCTCGTCAACATCAAACACGATCAGACGCAACGTCACTTTAAGAGGCGCCGAATAGGTCAGATCGCGCTGACGGCATTCTTCTGTGTCGAATTTGGGCTTCTCGTACTCAAAGCGGACAAATTCCAGCATTGCCGTGCCGGCAAAATCCTGAATTGGAAAAACTGATTTGAAGGCTGCCTGAAGGCCCTCATCTTCACGTCCACCTTCTGGTTCATCCACCATCAGGAACTGATCATAAGATGCTTTTTGCACCTCGATCAGGTTGGGCATCTCTGTAACATCTGGAATATCGCCAAAGAATTTGCGAACCCGCTTACGACCGTTGAAAGAAATGGTCTTCGCCATTGTCGCTCCTCATCGTCTCGCCCGAAGGCTTAATCTGGTTGTACCTGCCCTCAATCAGGGGCAGACGTATCGACTGCAGTGACAAGCCCATGCGCCCGGCTTGTTCATCCTAAAACGGATAAAACCCGTTTCCGAAAACCTCCATAAACGGCTGAGGTCTCAGGAAAAGGGTTACGCACAGAACGCGGTGGTGGCCGAAACCACCACCGCAAACTCAATGACTTACTTGAGCGCTGCTTTCGCACCGGCTTCTGTAAGTTTCTTCACGATCTCCTCGCCTTCGCCTTTGGAGATGCCTTCTTTGACGGCTTTTGGAGCGCCTTCAACGAGGTCTTTTGCTTCTTTCAGGCCAAGGCCTGTAATGCTACGGACTTCTTTGATCACGTTGATTTTCTGTGCACCAGCCTCTTCAAGAATGACGTCAAATTCGTCTTTCTCTTCAGCAGCTTCGCCACCTGCGGCAGCAGCGCCACCAGCAGCAGCAACTGCAACAGGCGCTGCAGCAGAAACGCCCCAAGACTCTTCGAGCATTTTTGAAAGTTCAGCAGCTTCCATAACAGTCAGTGCTGAGAGGTCTTCTACGATTTTAGCTAGATCAGCCATTTTAGTTTCCTAAGTTTTAGTTCGAACCAATTTTCGACAGTTGATATGTGAAGACAGCCTATGCTGCTTCGCCCTTTGCGGCATAAGCGCCGACAACGCGAGCGACCTGGCTGGCCGGTGCATTGACGACAGAAGCGATACGCGATGCTGGCGTTTGGATCATGCCAACAAGCTTGCCTCGCAGTTCATCCAGAGACGGCAGTTCGGCCAGAGCCTTCACGCCACCTTTGTCAAGAACAGTTGAGCCAAGTGCGCCACCAAGAAGAACGAGCTTGTCGTTACCCTTGGCGAATTCGCTTGCTACTTTTGGAGCTGTTACCGGATCTTCGGCATAGGCAATCAGGGTCTGTCCAACGAACAGATCAGAAATACCTTCAGCTTCCGTGCCTTCAAGAGCGATTTTAGCAAGGCGGTTCTTCGCGACTTTCACAGTGCCGCCCGCTGTGCGCATCCTTGAGCGAAGATCGCTCATTTCTGCCACGGTCAGACCTGTGTAGTGGGCCACGATGACTGAGCCAGAGTCTTTAAAGACTGAGTTCAGTTGCGTGACGAATTCGCGTTTTTCCGCTTTTTCCACTTTGTCACTCCGGTTTACGGCTTCCCAGATTGAAAAGCCGCGGTTGCCTTTGCCGCTTCAGTCTTTCGACATCCACGACGCTCGAGGATCCTGCCCCCTCACGCCGCGATCAAAGATCAAAGGCACAAGGCAGTACGGTTCGAACTTCATCATCCAGCCAGGCTGGGTAAATTCGGTTCTTACCCGTCTCATGTAGGCTCTCATCTATTAAGGCACTCCATTGAAGCAGCGCCGCCCACAATCTCGGACAGGAAGCCAGAATTGCTTCCGACTTATCTGAACCGGCGAACCGGTTCAGAATTCTTTCTGGTCAATTACGCAGCCGAAGACAGGCTTGCGGGGTCGACCTTGATTCCGGCGCCCATTGTCGATGACAATGAAACGCGTTCTACATAAGTGCCCTTGGCACCCGATGGCTTGGCCTTGTTCACAGCGTCAATAAAGGCGCGAACATTGGCTTCAATCGCATCGACATCAAAAGATGCGCGACCAACGCCAGCTTGAACGATACCGGCTTTTTCCACGCGAAACTCAACAGCGCCGCCCTTCGAAGCCTTTACCGCAGCTGTGACGTCCGGTGTCACAGTGCCAACTTTAGGGTTTGGCATCATGTTCCGTGGTCCCAGCACCTTACCGAGGCGACCAACCAGCGGCATCATGTCTGGTGTTGCAATGCAGCGATCAAAATCGATTTCGCCGCCCTGAACTTTCTCCACCAGTTCTTCCGCGCCTACTAAGTCTGCACCGGCTGCCTTGGCTTCATCCGCCTTGTCACCCCGTGCAAACACGGCAACGCGAACATCGCGTCCGGTACCGCTTGGCAGACTGACCACGCCGCGCACCATTTGGTCTGCATGCCGGGGGTCAACACCCAAATTCATGGCAATCTCGATGGTCTCATCAAACTTGGCCGTCGCCCGTTCCTTGACCATCGCAACAGCTTCGCTCAGCGGGTAGAGCTTCATGTGCTCGACGCCCTCACGCAGGGCTTTTGTTCTTTTTCCAACACCCATCAGATCAACCCTCCACTTCAAGACCCATTGAACGAGCAGAACCCTCGATGATCAGCATGGCTGCATCGATGTCTGCGGCATTCAGGTCTTTCATTTTCAGCTCGGCGATTTCACGTACTTTCGCGCGCGATACCTGGCCAGCGATTGATCGGCCCGGCTCCTTGGAACCAGACTTCAGACCTGCGGCCTTCTTGAGCAAATACGAAGCAGGCGGCGTCTTTGTCTTAAACGTGAAAGACTTGTCCTGATAATATGTGATCGTTGTTGGAACCGGAGCGTTTTTCTCCATTTCACCTGTTGCAGCGTTAAACGCCTTACAGAATTCCATAATGTTAATGCCGCGCTGACCCAAAGCCGGGCCAATTGGTGGTGACGGGTTGGCCGCACCGGCGGGCACTTGCAGTTTCAATATACCTGCAACTTTCTTAGCCATGTTTCTCTTCCTATCTATGCGCGCTGTTACCAACGCAGTGTTTAGAAGGTTGGTGGTGCGATTTCACATGCGGCTAACATGCTTCCTCTCCCACCAGAGCCGGTCAAACCGACCCTGTGTCGCCAAAGGCGACGATCCGGCCTAGCCCTTCTCGACCATGCCAAATTCAAGATCCACAGGCGTTGCACGCCCAAAGATCGAAACTTCCACTTTCAGGCGTGAGCGCTCTTCGTCCACTTCCTGAACAATGCCGTTGAATGATGCGAATGACCCTTCGGTGACCCGCACGGATTCGCCAACTTCGAAGGAGACCGACGGCTTTGGTCGATCCACACCCTCCTGGATTTGGCTCAATATCTCTTCTGCTTCCCGGTCTGGGATTGGCATTGGTTTTTGATCAGAACCCAGAAAGCCGGTCACTTTCGGCGTATTCTTGATCAAGTGATAGACATCATCGGTCAAATCGGCGCGAACCATGACGTAACCGGGGAAAAACTTCCGCTCGGCTTCAACCTTGCGGCCACGCCGCACTTCCAGCACCTTTTCGACAGGCACCAGAATTTGCTCAAAATGATCGGACAAACCCTTGATCCGGGCGCCCTCTTCAATAGCGTCTGCGACCTTCTTCTCGAAGTTCGAATAAGCGTGAACGATGTACCATCTGGCCGTCATGTATGCGGTGCCCAAAAACGAAAATTAAAAGTCAAAAACCGAAAACCAGGTCGAAACCCCAGCTGAAAATCTGATCTGCCGTGAAAAAGAAGATCGATGCGAGGAACACCATGATCAAAACCATCACGGTTGAAACCATTGTTTCGCGGCGCGTGGGCCAGGTCACTTTCGCAGTTTCCTGGCGAACCTGCTGCAAAAATGTGAATGGATTAGTGCGTGCCATCGGACCGATATTGCCTATACAATCTGTTTGCCCGAAAATCGGGACTTAAAGCGTTTTCACGTCAAATTGGCCTAAGCACATGAAAACTAAATCTTTTTGCAAAAAAATAGTTTATGTGTTTGGGCCAAATCAGTGCTTGGTGTTTGCGCACCCGCAATAAAGCAATACTAGCGCAGGCGTGATCTAAGCCCGATTCCGATAGAAATCAAGACTTTATTGCAATTTTAATCGCGTGATTTGAAATTGCTGATTTGGCAGGGGCACACAGGCTCGAACTGTGGACCTTCGGTTTTGGAGACCGACGCTCTACCAACTGAGCTATACCCCTATCCGGTTTGGTGACCGCGTGATAATGCGGCTGATTGCAAAGTGCAACAAAAAAGGCGGACAAAAGCCCGCCTTTTGAGAAATAATCCTGTCCGGATTACTTGATAATTTTCGATACGATACCGGCGCCCACTGTGCGGCCGCCTTCACGGATGGCAAAGCGCAGGCGCTCTTCCATCGCGATCGGGTTGATCAGCTCGACATTCATTTCCGCATTGTCGCCAGGCATCACCATCTCGGTGCCTTCTGGCAATGTCACTTCACCGGTTACGTCGGTGGTGCGGAAGTAGAACTGCGGACGATACTTGTTGAAGAACGGCGTATGACGGCCACCCTCTTCCTTGGTCAGAATATAGGCTTCTGCCGTAAAAGTGGTGTGTGGTGTCACAGAACCGGGCTTCACGATAACCTGGCCGCGCTCAATCGCTTCACGGTCGATACCGCGCAGCAGAACACCAACATTGTCGCCCGCCTCACCGCGGTCAAGCAGCTTGCGGAACATCTCAACACCGGTACATGTTGTCTTCTGGGTGTCACGAATGCCGACGATCTCAAGTTCGTCGCCAACATTGACAACACCGCGCTCAACACGGCCCGTGGCCACTGTACCGCGACCTGAGATCGAGAACACGTCCTCGATCGGCATCAGGAATGGCTGGTCAACAGGACGCTCGGGTGTCGGGATGTACTCATCAACCGCAGCCATCAGCGCACGGACAGAATCTTCACCGATTTCCTTGTTGCTGTCCTCAAGTGCTGCAAGCGCAGAACCCTTGACCACAGGAATATCGTCGCCTGGGAAATCGTAAGATGAAAGAAGCTCACGCACTTCCATCTCGACAAGCTCCAGAAGCTCCTCATCATCAACCTGGTCAACCTTGTTCAGGAACACAACAAGTGAAGGAACACCAACCTGGCGGGCCAAAAGAATGTGCTCGCGGGTCTGTGGCATCGGGCCATCAGCGGCTGAACACACAAGGATCGCGCCGTCCATTTGCGCAGCACCCGTGATCATGTTCTTCACATAGTCAGCGTGGCCGGGGCAATCAACATGGGCGTAGTGACGGTTGTCGGTTTCATATTCAACATGCGCCGTTGAAATGGTGATGCCGCGCGCACGCTCTTCCGGCGCGCCGTCAATCTGGTCATACGCCTTGTAATCACCAAAATACTTCGTGATCGCGGCGGTCAATGAGGTCTTGCCGTGGTCAACGTGACCAATCGTGCCAATGTTCACGTGCGGCTTATTGCGCTCAAACTTTTCCTTGGCCATATTCTTTCTCCATTCATGCCGCTACGCGGCGATTCAGTTCAATAATTCGCGTTAGCGGGTTATGCGTATTTCTTCTTGATCTCGTCAGAAACGGCCTGTGGGACCGGATCGTAATGGTCAAATTCCATGGTGTACTGGGCGCGACCCTGGCTCATGGAGCGCAGTGAGTTCACATATCCAAACATGTTCGCCAAGGGCACCATCGCGCTGATGACGGTATCAATGCTACGGCTTTCAGTGCCTGAAATCTGACCACGACGTGAGTTCAGATCGCCAATGACATCACCCATATAGTCTTCAGGTGTTACCACCTCGACTTTCATGATCGGTTCAAGCAATTGGGCGCCAGCTTTTTGTGCGCCTTCACGGAATGCAGCACGAGCGGCGATCTCAAACGCAAGCACAGATGAGTCAACATCGTGGTAGGCACCATCATGCAGTGTCGCTTTGACGCCCAGCATCGGGAAGCCGGCAACAGGGCCAGCATCCATGACAGACTGGATACCTTTTTCAACGCCCGGGATATATTCCTTGGGAACGTTACCGCCAACGATTTTGGATTCGAACGCGAAATCTTCGCCTTCAGGATTTGGTTCAAACACGATTTTGACACGTGCGAACTGACCCGAACCACCAGACTGTTTCTTGTGCGTGTAGTCAATTTCTGCTTCGCGCGTGATTGTCTCGCGGTAAGCAACTTGAGGTGCACCGATATTGGCTTCTACCTTGAATTCTCGCTTCATGCGGTCGACCAGAATGTCCAGATGCAGTTCACCCATTCCTGAAATAATGGTTTGACCGGACTCTTCATCCGAGCGAACGCGGAAGGAAGGATCCTCAGCTGCAAGACGGTTCAGCGCGATGCCCATTTTCTCCTGGTCGCCCTTGGTTTTTGGCTCAACAGCAATGGAGATAACCGGATCCGGGAATTCCATGCGTTCAAGGATGACAGGTTTCAACGCATCACAAAGCGTATCACCGGTTGTGGTTTCCTTAAGACCGGCAATCGCAACAATGTCGCCGGCATAGGCTTCTTTGATGTCTTCACGGCTGTTGGAGTGCATCTGCAACATGCGGCCCAGACGCTCTTTCTTGCCTTTGACAGTATTCATCAAGGATGAACCGGTCTCGACCTTGCCTGAATAGATGCGGCAGAATGTGAGTGAACCAACAAACGGGTCATTCATGATCTTGAAGGCCAGCATTGACAGAGGCGCGTCGTCTGAAGACTCGCGCGTAGTCTCACTGTCATCTTTCGGGTCGATACCCCTGATCGCAGGAACGTCCAGCGGGCTTGGCAGAAAATCAACCACTGCATCAAGAAGCGGCTGCACGCCTTTGTTTTTAAAAGCAGAGCCACAGAAAACGGGGAAGAATTCCACGTTACATGTTCCCTTGCGGATCAATCGACGCAATGTGTCGTTGTCCGGATAGTTTCCTTCCAGGTAGGCTTCCATTACGTCATCGTCTTGCTCGACAACAGCTTCGATCATCTTTTCGCGCCACTCATTGGCTGTTTCAACCAAATCGGCCGGAATATCCAGGACATCCCATTCGGCGCCCAGATTTTCTGATTTCCAGACCAAAGCCTTCATTTCGATCAGATCGACAACACCGGCAAACTCAGTCTCTGCACCAATCGGAATCTGACAGACAACGGGTGTGCCACCCAAACGTTTTTGGATCATGTCGACACAACGGAAGAAGTCTGCACCAATCTTGTCCATCTTGTTGACGAAGATCATGCGCGGGACGTCGTACTTGTTGGCCTGGCGCCAAACTGTTTCAGTCTGAGGCTCAACACCGGCGTTCGCATCCAGCAGTGCAACAGCGCCGTCAAGCACGCGCAATGAACGCTCAACCTCAATCGTGAAGTCCACGTGTCCGGGCGTGTCAATGATGTTGAAACGTTTCTTGGTACCGTCGCGGCCTTCCCAGAAAGTGGTGGTTGCAGCAGACGTAATGGTAATACCGCGCTCTTGCTCCTGCTCCATCCAATCCATGGTTGCAGCACCGTCATGCACTTCGCCAATTTTGTGGCTTTTGCCGGTGTAGAACAGGATGCGTTCAGTCGTCGTGGTCTTACCTGCATCAATGTGTGCCATGATGCCAAAGTTTCGGTAATCTTTAAGCGCGTATTCGCGGGCCATGATAGGTGCCTTGCTTTCTTAAAATTTCGAGTTACCAGCGATAATGCGAGAACGCACGGTTGGCATCCGCCATCTTGTGAGTGTCTTCGCGTTTCTTGACTGCCGAACCGCGGTTGTTGGCCGCATCCAGCAGCTCGCCGGAAAGACGCTCAACCATTGTTGTTTCGTTGCGGTTGCGTGCTGCAGCAATCATCCAACGGATCGCCAGCGCCTGACGGCGCTCAGGGCGCACATCGACAGGAACCTGATAGGTCGCACCACCAACACGGCGAGAGCGAACCTCGACATGCGGCGCTACATTTTCAAGCGCCTGGTGGAACATCTCAACCGGCTCAGCCTTGGACTTTTCGGCAACAACGTCAAATGCGCCATAGACAATACGCTCGGCAATAGACTTCTTGCCGTCGAGCATGATGGCGTTCATGAATTTTGTTACGATCTTGTCACCGAACTTTGGGTCCGGGTTGATTTCGCGTTTTTCTGCACTGTGGCGACGGGACATACTAAAATCTCACCTTTTAGCGCTACCCATGGCAGCGCACCAAAACTTACTTCGGACGCTTAGCGCCATATTTCGAACGACGTTGCTTGCGGTCCTTGACGCCTTGCGTATCAAGCACACCGCGAAGAATGTGATAGCGCACACCCGGCAAGTCTTTCACACGGCCGCCGCGGATCATCACAACAGAGTGCTCTTGCAAGTTGTGACCCTCACCCGGAATATAACCGATCACTTCAAAGCCATTTGTCAGGCGAACTTTCGCAACTTTGCGCAGCGCAGAGTTCGGCTTTTTCGGTGTGGTCGTGTAAACACGTGTGCAAACGCCGCGTTTTTGCGGGTTTGCCTGCAGGGCAGGAACCTTGTTTCGCTTGAGCTGCGCCACGCGCGGCTTGCGGATCAACTGGTTGACTGTAGGCATTAAAAGCCATCCTTCGTTATTTTCGAGCGCATGAGCGCCAGTCATTAATGAACCACGTAAACACAAGCGGACAAATTCGACGTGGTCGATTTTGCCCGGAAGGATCAGAGGAAGTTCGGAAACTTCATGATTTTCATATATTTACATCGTTTGTTGAGACTTGTTTGAGGCCTAAATCAAGCGACTGAAATCACCGACGTCAATGCCTCACATCGACTCGTTGAGGGGGTTCTAGTCCCAAGCCCTTGAAACGTCAAGCGAAGATATGAATTTTTTAGCGCCGCGGGCGAGCGCTTTACCACGCACTCAGATTGTGCAACTAAGCGCAGACGATCTGACGCCAAAAAAGAGCCCGTTTCATGACTAATCCGGACGACCAGGACCAACCCGTTTTCATTCTTTTGGGAAAGGTTTGGGTTGAAGAAGATACTCCCGCCGTAGACGTTCATATTCTGCTCAAAGCGCCTGATGACGACACCGCGATTCGCGAGGCGTTGAACGCACTATCCGAGGATGGTTATGCGGAAGCATCGTTCGATCAAATCGGCACTTTGGTTGATCAGCCCTATGAAGAGCCCCACGCATCTGCCTATCAGGGTGCATTGGAGGGCGAAGTGGCGATCGTTGCTTTCGACGCATTGGAAAGCGACAGTACGCCGTCAGAGACAACGCGCGATATGGACGACGAGGAGGTCAATCCGTTTGACGTCTTGGCCGAATGGGGAAAAGACAAGACCTGACAAGGGAATTCCCTTTCAAAACCAAAAAGCCGGAGCATCGCTGCCCCGGCTTTTGTGTTTATTGCGTGATGGACCTACTCAGCTGGTGCTGCTTCGGCCTCACTGCCTGACAAATCCTCAAGCATTGCTTCGGCTGCTTCAGCATTGGCCTGTTTCTTGCGCTCATCAATGATCAGATTGTCGCGCGATGATGCGATACGACGGATCTGGTTCATTGCGCCGCCGGTACCAGCTGGGATCAAGCGACCAACGATCACATTTTCCTTCAGGCCTTGCAGCGTGTCGATCTTGCCGGCAATCGACGCCTCTGTCAGAACCTTCGTTGTCTCCTGGAACGAAGCCGCGGAGATGAACGATGGTGTTTGCAGCGACGCTTTTGTAATGCCAAGCAGAACCGGATCTCCGATAGCGGGCTCTTTGCCCTCTTCCTTCAGACGCTCGTTCACGTCATCGAGTTCGATTCGGTCAACATTGTCGCCGACGATGTAGCCAGAATCGCCGGGCTCGGTGATTTCGACCTTCTGAAGCATTTGACGCACGATCACCTCAATATGCTTGTCGTTGATCAAAACACCCTGCAGGCGATAGACTTCCTGGACTTCATCAACCAGGTAGGAAGCCAAAGCTTCCACGCCGCGCACCGCAAGAATATCGTGTGGTGCAGGGTTGCCATCAAGAATGTAATCGCCCTTCTCGATCGGATCGCCATCTTGAAGGTGGAACGGACGCCCTTTCGGAATGAGATATTCCGCAGGCTCCATACCCTCTTCGACGGGCTCAATGATGATACGGCGCTTGTTTTTGTAGTCACGGCCGTAACGGATCGTACCGTCGATTTCAGCGATAACCGCATGATCCTTCGGACGGCGTGCTTCAAACAATTCAGCAACCCGCGGCAGACCACCGGTAATGTCCTTGGTTTTTGCCGATTCCATCGGAATACGCGCAATAACATCACCCGGCTTCACCTTCGCGCCCGGCTCAACCGCCAGGATCGCATCCGGTGAAAGCAAGAAGCGAGCATCGGTACCACGTGCGAGTTTGAGGATCTCACCTTTGCTGTCGGTCACAGCAATCGCGGGCTTGAGATCGGCTCCACGTGGATTTGTCCGCCAGTCGACAACAACCCGTTTGGTAATACCGGTTGCATCATCGGTTGTTTCTTCCGCTGAAATGCCGTCAACAACATCCTCCAGTTTAACAATACCAGCTTCCTCGGACATGATAGGACGTGTGTAGGGATCCCATTCGACCATACGCTGGCCGCGTTTGATCTCGTCACCATCGTCAACCATGACGCGGGAGCCGTATGTCACCTTGTGGGTCGCACGCTCTTCACCTTTTTCATCCTTGATGATGATCGACATATTGCGACCCATGGCAATCATGTTGCCCTCTGAGTTGCGCACGATTTTGCGGTTCTTGATTTCAACCACACCATCATAGGACGCTTCGAGGAAGGAACTATCGACAACCTGCGCCGTACCGCCCATATGGAAGGTCCGCATGGTCAGCTGGGTGCCCGGTTCACCAATCGACTGCGCAGCGATAACGCCAACAGCCTCACCATGGTTTACCGGTGTACCGCGTGCCAAATCGCGTCCGTAACAGACCGCACAAACACCGGACTGCATTTCGCAGGTCAGCGCAGAGCGAATAAGAACGGATTGAATGCCTGCTTTTTCAATGCGGTCAACATCGGTTTCATCAACCATCGTTCCGGCCTTGACCAGCACTTCATCGGTTTTCGGATCAATCACATCTTGCAAGATCGTACGACCCAGAACGCGCTGGCCAATGGAGGCCACCACATGTCCTGCATCAACGATGGGCGACATGGTAAGACCCTTCTCGGTGCCACAATCGTCCTTGGTGATGATGCAGTCTTGTGCAACATCAACGAGGCGCCGTGTCAGATAACCCGAGTTGGCCGTTTTCAAGGCCGTGTCAGCAAGACCTTTGCGGGCACCGTGGGTTGAGTTGAAGTACTCGTTCACGGTCAGGCCTTCTTTGAAGTTTGAGATGATCGGTGTTTCAATAATCTCGCCCGACGGCTTGGCCATGAGGCCACGCATACCGGCCAACTGCTTCATCTGACGAGTAGAACCACGGGCACCTGAACGGGCCATCATGTAAACAGAGTTCATCTGCAACTGACGACCATCATCATCAAACTTGATCGCCTGAATACCGTTCATGGTTTCTTCGGTCAGCTTGTCGTCGCAACGCGCCCAGGCATCAACAACCTTGTTGTACTTCTCACCAAAGGTGATCAGACCGTCATTGTACTGCTGCTCATATTCCTTGGCGATCTTGTCAGTTTCCTCGACAATCGCTGCCTTGCTTGGCGGGATGACCATGTCGTCCTTGCCAAACGAAATACCAGCCTTACACGCATGCTCGAAGCCAAGCGCCATGATGCGGTCCGCAAAGATCACAGTCTCTTTCTGACCGCAGTGACGATACACCGTGTCGATCATGGCGGAGATGTTCTTTTTGGTCATCTCCTGGTTGCAGACTGAGAACGGTACGTTGTGATTGACCGGCAGCAATTCGCCCAGGATCATCCGCCCAGGTGTTGTTTCATGCAACTCGTTGACAGGGTTGCCTTCAGCATCAACAGTCTTGTAGCGACCCTTGATCTTGGTGTGATAGGTCACGATGCCGTTGTCCAGCGCATGGTGCAATTCGCCCATATCGGCAAATACCATGTCCTGGCCCGGCTCGTTTTCTGCAACGATCGACAAATAGTACAAGCCCAGAACCATATCCTGTGAAGGCACGATGATCGGAAGACCATTGGCCGGGTGCAGGATGTTGTTCGTTGACATCATCAAGACGCGCGCCTCAAGCTGTGCTTCCAGCGACAGCGGCACATGGACAGCCATTTGGTCACCGTCGAAGTCAGCGTTGAACGCCGTACAAACCAACGGGTGCAGCTGAATGGCTTTGCCCTCAATCAGCACAGGCTCGAACGCCTGAATACCCAAGCGGTGCAGCGTCGGCGCACGGTTGAGCAGCACCGGATGCTCGCGAATAACCTCATCGAGAATATCCCAGACTTCCGGCTTTTCTTTTTCAACCAGCTTCTTGGCCTGCTTGACCGTGGAGGAGTAGCCCTTGGCATCAAGACGCGCATAGATAAACGGCTTGAACAGCTCCAGTGCCATTTTCTTGGGAAGACCACATTGATGCAGCTTCAGCTCCGGACCTGTCACGATTACTGATCGGCCAGAATAGTCCACGCGCTTTCCAAGAAGGTTCTGGCGGAAACGGCCCTGCTTGCCCTTCAACATATCGGACAGCGATTTCAACGGACGTTTGTTGGCGCCGGTGATCACGCGACCGCGACGACCATTGTCGAACAGCGCATCAACTGATTCCTGAAGCATGCGCTTCTCATTCCGAATGATAATCCCAGGTGCACGCAGCTCCATCAGGCGTTTCAGACGGTTGTTCCGGTTGATGACGCGGCGATACAGATCATTGAGATCAGACGTCGCAAAACGTCCGCCATCAAGTGGCACCAATGGACGAAGATCCGGCGGAATAACCGGCACAATGGTCATGATCATCCACTCGGGACGATTGCCGGAGTCGATGAAGTTCTCAACCACCTTCAGGCGCTTCATAAGCTTCTTTGTCTTGAGCTCAGATGTTGTGGCGTCCAGCTCTTCGCGTAGTGTGACAGCAATCTTGGGCAGGTCCAGCCCCGCAAGAATTGTCTGGATCGCTTCAGCACCAATCATCGAGGTGAACTGGTCTTCACCAAACTCCTCGCCAGCCATCATGAATTCTTCTTCGCTGAGAAGCTGATGCTCCTTCAGCGATGTCAGGCCTGGCTCTGTGACGATGTAGTTTTCAAAATAAAGGACACGTTCAATATCCTTCAACGTCATGTCCAGCAACGTCGCAATGCGGCTCGGCAATGATTTCAGGAACCAGATATGCGCAACAGGCGCAGCAAGTTCGATGTGTCCCATGCGTTCGCGGCGAACGCGGGATAGCGTAACTTCCACACCACATTTTTCACAGATGATGCCCTTGTACTTCATCCGCTTATATTTACCGCACAGACATTCATAGTCCTTGATGGGGCCAAAAATGCGCGCGCAGAAAAGGCCGTCACGCTCTGGTTTGAACGTACGGTAGTTGATTGTCTCCGGCTTTTTGATTTCACCGAATGACCATGAAAGAATTTTCTCCGGCGACGCAATCGAAATGCGAATGGAGTCGAAATTCTGTGAAGTGGCCTGAGGGTTGAATAGATTTGCAACCTCTTGGTTCATGCCGTTCTCCTTTGGGCCTCGCCCTTTTCAAACTATGGCAGGTCGCCCTGCCCTGAATTCCGTGTCGGTGAGCTGAACTCAATCCGAAACAATGAGAGCAATTGCAGGCGCTTACGCCTGCAATTGGAAATCAAAACGCTTACTCGGCAGCGTCGGGCAATGCCTGTTGCTCGTCATCTTCCTCAACACGCGTAGAGGAAAGTTCCACATTCAGTCCCAGCGAACGCATTTCCTTCACAAGCACGTTGAAGGATTCGGGAATGCCCGCCTCAAATGTGTCATCGCCGCGAACGATCGCCTCGTACACCTTGGTACGGCCGGCAACATCGTCGGATTTGACAGTCAGCATTTCCTGCAAGGTGTATGCAGCGCCGTAGGCTTCGAGCGCCCAGACCTCCATTTCACCAAAGCGCTGGCCGCCAAACTGCGCTTTACCACCCAGCGGCTGCTGCGTGACAAGCGAGTAAGGACCGATTGACCGTGCATGGATCTTGTCGTCCACCAGGTGGTGCAGCTTGAGCATGTACATATAGCCGACGGTAACCGGACGATCGAACTGATCTCCTGTGCGACCATCATACAAGATGGACTGTCCGCTCTCATCAAGACCTGCTTTTTCAAGCATATCGTTGATTTCAGCTTCGACCGCGCCGTCAAACACCGGTGTCGCAATAGAAACACCGCGACGGAATTGCTCGCCCACAATCACAACTGAGTCATCATCCATCTTCCGGACCGGCTCATTGCGGTCGTTTTCAGGAATGATGTCTTCAAGCGTTAGACGCAACGGCTTGATATCACCGCTTTCCTTGTAGGCATCAATCATGTCGCCAATTTTTTGGCCCATGCCGGCACAGGCCCAACCCAAATGGGTCTCAAGGATCTGGCCGACATTCATGCGTGATGGCACGCCCAGCGGATTGAGCACAATGTCCACATGTTCCCCATTTTCAAGGAACGGCATATCCTCAACCGGCAGAATACGAGAAACAACACCCTTGTTGCCGTGACGGCCGGCCATTTTGTCACCAGACTGAAGCTTGCGCTTCACCGCGACAAAAACCTTGACCATTTTCATCACGCCGGGCGGCATCTCATCGCCGCGCTGGACCTTCTCGACCTTGTCCATGAAGCGCTGCTCAAGCAGGCTCTTGGACTCGTCGTACTGGTTGCGAAGTTGCTCCAGGCCGTTTTGTGCTTTCTCATCCGAAACCGCAAACTGCCACCACTGAGAACGCGGATACTCTTCCAACGTCTCTTCACTGAGCTTGCCTTTTTTGAAGCCTTTGGGGCCAGCAATTGCATCCTTGCCTTTCAGCATGGTTGCCAGGCGATTATAGGTATTCCGGTCAAGAATTGACTGCTCGTCATCGCGGTCTTTCGCGAGTGATTCAATCTCTTCCCGCTCGATCGCCATGGCGCGTTCGTCTTTTTCAACCCCGTGACGGTTGAACACACGCACTTCAACGACTGTTCCAAAAGCACCAGGTGACATACGCATGGACGTATCGCGCACATCGGACGCCTTCTCACCAAAGATCGCACGCAGTAGCTTTTCTTCCGGTGTCATTGGGCTCTCGCCCTTTGGAGTGATTTTGCCGACTAGAATGTCACCGGGGCCAACTTCCGCACCGATATAAGTAATACCTGCTTCGTCGAGGTTCTTCAGCGCTTCCTCAGAGACGTTCGGAATGTCCCGTGTGATCTCTTCAGGGCCAAGCTTGGTATCCCGCGCCATCACCTCGAATTCTTCAAGGTGGATCGATGTGAATACATCATCACGCACGATTCGCTCGGACAGAAGAATTGAATCTTCGTAGTTGTAGCCATTCCAAGGCATGAACGCTGTCAGAACGTTGCGACCCAATGCGAGATCGCCCAAGTCTGTTGAAGGTCCATCGGCAATGATATCGCCCTTGTTCAACACATCACCCACATGAACCAGCGGCCGCTGGTTGATACAGGTTGACTGGTTGGAACGCTGGAACTTTTGCAGACGATAAATATCCACGCCCGCTTCACCTGGATCAAGCTCATCGGTGGCACGTACAACGATACGCGTGGCATCTACCTGGTCAACAACCCCTGCCCGGCGCGCTGCAATCGCAGCACCGGAATCCCGGGCAACGATCGATTCCATGCCTGTGCCGACAAAAGGTGCATCTGCACGAAGCAGCGGCACAGCCTGACGCTGCATGTTAGACCCCATCAGGGCACGGTTCGCATCGTCATTTTCCAGGAACGGAATAAGCGCTGCCGCAACGGAAACGAGCTGTTTTGGCGACACATCCATAAGGTCGACAACATCACGAGGCGCCATCATCACATCGCCATTGTGACGTGCAACAACAAACTCGTTGGTCAATTTGCCTGTTTTTGGATCGATTTCAGCGTTGGCCTGGGCAACGTGGTACTTGGCCTCCTCCATTGCTGAAAGATAAGTCACTTCGTTGGTCACCTTTCCATCGACAATCTTGCGGTACGGGCTTTCGATAAAGCCGTATTTGTTGACGCGCGCGAATGTCGAAAGAGAGTTGATCAGACCAATATTTGGTCCCTCGGGAGTCTCAATCGGACAAATACGACCGTAATGGGTTGGGTGAACGTCACGCACTTCAAATCCGGCGCGCTCACGCGTCAAACCACCAGGTCCCAATGCTGAGAGACGACGCTTATGCGTAATTTCCGACAATGGGTTTGTCTGGTCCATGAACTGTGACAATTGCGATGAACCAAAGAACTCACGCACAGCCGCTGCTGCTGGCTTGGCGTT